>CAZTJY010000046.1:0-27797 GCA_964613725.1 uncultured Parapedobacter sp.
TCTATTTTGCCTTGCTCTTAGCTGCAGCTGCTCAGCTATTATCGATGATCGACCCCATCATCTTTGGGAAAATCATTGATGATTACGCCAATAACATGCAAGGGCGAAGTCAGGAGGAACTGGTGCGGGGGGTACTTTTCTGGTTGTTCATCGCCATCGGCATCGCTTTGCTGGCTCGCCTGGCCCGCTCATTCCAGGACTATGTGATGCGACTTGCCGTGCAGCGGTTTGGCATGCAGATATTCAACGATGGACTGCGGCAAACCTTACGCTTGTCATTCCAGGAATTTGAAGAGCAGCGTAGTGGCGAAACCCTCGCGGTATTGCAGAAAGTACGCACGGATACCGAACGCTTCATCAACTCATCCATCAACATCCTGTTCTCTTCGCTGGTGGGTTTCGGTTTTCTGATTTGGTACGCCATCACCAAACACTGGGCGTTGATTCCGATTTTCCTGATTGGCTTTCTGGTCATCGGCACCATCACAAGTATGCTGAGCCGCAAAATTAAAACCACCCAACGGCGTATCAATCGCGAAACCACCCGCATGTCGGGCATCATCACCGAATCGCTGCGTAATATCGAGCTGGTTAAAAGCCTCGGGCTTACGTTTCCCGAGATCCGGCGGATGCGCGGCCATACGCAAACCATCTTCGACCTTGAAATGACAAAAACACGGCGGGTTCGTTTACTATCTTTCTTACAGGGAACCACGCTTAACTTGCTTCGCCAGTCTATCCTCTTCACCTTGCTTTGGCTTATTTTTCGAGATGTGCTAACCCCTGGCGAACTCATCACCATGCAATTCATCTCGACTTCCATTTTTATGCCCTTGCAGGATATCGGCAACATTATCGTACAATACCGAGAGGCGGAGGCATCCATTCAATTGTTCGATGGTTTGATGCGGAAACCAATCGAGCGGCGGCCAGAAAATCCGGTTCCTATCGGCCCCTTGGAAACGGTGGTTTTTGATCACGTGGTATTCAGGCACAAAACAGCATCGGAAAATGCCATAGACAACATTTCGTTTACGGTGAACAACGGCGAAACCATCGCGTTCGTGGGGCCTTCGGGGTCGGGCAAATCTACCCTCGTTAAACTGCTCGTAGGGCTATACCGCCCTGTTTCGGGCCGCATTTTATTCAACGATATTCCGGCGGAAACGGCGCGGTTCAATGAGATGAGGCGGCAAATTGGCTTTGTAACCCAAGACACCCAGCTGTTTGCCGGCACCATCAAAGACAACCTGTTATTTGTAAAACCGGATGCGACGGAAGAAGAGGTATTGGGCGCCTTGCACAAAGCCAGCTGTACTCAGCTGTTGGCACGCAGCGAAAAGGGGGTCCACACGCTATTGGGTGAAGGAGGCCTCAAACTATCGGGTGGTGAAAAACAGCGTATTTCAATAGCCCGGGCGTTGATACGGAGCCCCCGGTTGCTGATTTTCGATGAAGCGACCAGTGCGCTTGACTCGCTCACGGAGGAGGCCATCACAGAAACAGTAAGGGCGCTATCCGGCGAACGGGAACAGATCACCGTGCTGATTGCACACCGCTTGTCTACCATTATGCATGCTGACCGGATTATCGTATTGGAAAAAGGTAAGATTGCTGAGACAGGTACCCATGACCAATTGGTGGAAGCCCGTGGGCTATACTACGCTATGTGGCGGCAGCAAATTGGTGAACGCCGGTAACCGCAGCGGGCGACTTCCCCCTACTCCAAACCCAAGTTGAACGTTTTCCGAAGCACATCAAGCGTGGGGTTTTTCGCTGCCATGGCTTGGTATTTTTCCTGTGCGGTATAAGGTTTACGGGCAGTGTCATTCTTCATCTCCATGGGAATAAGGTCTATCGCAAAATTCCGCAAATTCGTCCGTAGCTCATTCAGAATATCGATTTTAGAAGAACTTAATAAATCGTGCTGGATAGGATTTTCAATCACCACACCGATCTGGAAGTCCGGCTGGAGCTGGGGCGCATTAGCCGTCATTAGCGTAAACAAGTTGATCTTATTCTCAGCTTTCAACTTATCCGCCAAGGCGTGCCAATATTGGAGCAGCGTTTCATGATCGAAGGGCTGACGCTCCGTCCCACTGAGCAACTCCGGCTCATCCGTGGTTTCTTCGTCCACCTGTTTGTCGGCCAAAATATTATTGAGGTCTGGGATAACGTTACTCAGCTTTACATTGCCCCAAGAGCGGGGTTTGAGCGCGGCGGGCTGTGCGTCGGCATTCGGCTGGCGGTGGTCGGCAGCGACGGGGCGCTGAGCAACAGTTTCCACCTCCGGCCGATGGCTATCGACCGACGATTGACGGCTATCGACCGGCGCCTGCGTCAGTGTAGGCTTTTTTTTTTCGGCCGCCTCCGCGAGCGGTTGCGGAGGTCCGTTTTTGGCCAATTGTATCGCTGCAGAAATGTGGCACATCTTCAACAGGGCCAATTCCACCTGCAGACGCTGGTTTTTGCTCGTGCGGTAGTTGACTTCGCAATGGTTGGCGATATTGAGCGCCGACAACAACAAACCGGGCGACACCTGTTGCGATTGTTGCAGGTAACGCTGGCGGATGGTATCGCTGGTATCCAGTAGTTTCAACGTAGCGGGTTCCTTGGCTACCAATAAATCACGGAAATGTGAACCCAAGCCACCGATAAAGTGGCTTCCGTCGAAGCCGTGGGCCAGAATCTCATCGAAAATAAGCAACGCCGTTGCCGAGTCTTCCTGGATAATTGCATCGGTAAGCCGAAAGAAATAGTCGTAGTCGAGGATATTAAGGTTGTCAATAACCGCTTGGTAGGTAACCTCTTTATTGGAGAAACTTACAATCTGGTCGAACATCGACAGTGCATCGCGCAACCCGCCATCGGCTTTCTGGGCGATGATATGCAATCCATCTCGATCGTATGACACCCCCTCCTTATCCGCTATCGAGGCCAAATGATTAGCCATATCGGCTACCTTGATCCGGTTAAAATCAAAAATTTGGCATCGTGAGAGGATGGTGGGTAAAATCTTATGCTTTTCCGTGGTAGCTAGAATGAATATCGCGTAAGTGGGCGGCTCTTCGAGTGTTTTCAGGAATGCATTGAAAGCCTGCTGCGATAGCATGTGCACCTCATCGATGATGTAGATTTTATACCGCCCCGTTTGCGGCGGGATACGTACCTGGTCAATCAAGCTGCGGATATCGTCGACTGAATTGTTTGACGCTGCATCCAGCTCATGGATACTGAAGGAATTGCCCTGCTGGAACGATCGGCAGCTGTCGCACTGCCCACAGGCCTCCAGGTCGTCGCCCAAATGCTCGCAGTTGATGGTCTTGGCCAAAATACGGGCACATGTCGTTTTACCTACCCCTCGCGGACCACAAAATAGAAACGCTTGTGCCAATTGCTTGTTTTTTATGGCGTTCTTGAGGGTAACGGTGATATGCTGTTGGCCAACCACGGAATCGAACGTGACAGGGCGGTATTTTCGTGCCGAAACGATAAAATTATCCATCGGTACGAAGATAGAAATTTTTGGTCAACAGAAAAGCTGCCCGACTTCAACTTCCATCACAGCATTCGTCAACCGATAAGCGCAAATTATCAGTGGCTACCGCGGATCGGCCAACCTCCGTTACCGTAGCCCGGCTGGAGGGCCGGGGATAGGGGGCTCGCTCACGCTCAAACAAGGGAAACTCGGCGCATGGGGTTACTTCGGGGGAAGCAATACCATCCAGCGGCTGATCAATTACGATGAAGATACGGGCATTTCCCGCTTTACCTACGAAAACATCGGCAAAGACAAATCCCTGGGCACCAATATCAGCATCAACTATCCCATCACGAAAAAACTGAACCTAAACATGAGTGGCGACATGAGCTACATCTGGCTCGAAGGCGTGGTGGATGGAAAAGCTACCAGCAATTCGGGGCTGCGGGGTTACATGTACGGCGGATTGAGCTACTTGTTCGAAGATGGGTGGCGAGTGAATGGGAACTTCAGTTACAGCACGGCCTACATCATGCTGCAGGGGCAAAGCAACTCTTTCCCCTACTACGGCATCAGTGCCTCGAAAGATTTGATCAAGGAGAAATTGAGCATTTCGGGGTCGATATCGAACCCTTTTAACAAATACCGCAATTATATCAATGACATGACGGGGCCCAATTTTACCCAGTCTTCATTTTCCCAAAATTATTACCGTTCTTTCAGCGTGAGCATGTCTTACCGTTTCGGTCGGTTAAAAGACGAAATCCGCAAGAATCGTCGCGGCATCAAAAATGATGATGTTTCCGGAGGGGGCGGGCAACAAGGAGGAAATTAACCCGCTATTCTTTCGACAAATGGATATTTAATTTTAAGTTTGTTCGCAAAAACGTCCCAAATTATGCACGTGTACGGAATTAAGAATTGTAACACCGTAAAAAAGGCCCTGACATGGCTGGATGAAAACAACATCTCCTATACGTTCCACGATTTCAAGAAAGAAGGTGTTTCTTTGACCAAACTAGAAGCGTGGGAACAGCAGGTTGGCTGGGAACCGTTGGTCAACAAACGGGGTACCACGTGGCGACAGCTCTCGCCTGAGGTACAGCGCACGGTGGTGGATGCTACATCTGCTAATGCCTTGATGCAAGAGAAGACCAGCGTTATCAAACGGCCTGTCATCGAAAGTGGCGCAGGGATTATCCTGGGGTTCGATGCCGCGGAATACAGCGCCAAATTGAAGTAACAAACAGACCAAAACAGCACGATATGAATAAAATACAAATGGCTTGCATTGCCTACGTAGTCATGCTAGCCGGGCTTTCACCCTTAACAGGACTGGCTCAAACTGTCACCAGTAATTACGATTATACCGAAGCATTCAACCCATTTTTTTACAGCAACAATGGCACGGCCTACCGTTCCGCAAGCGGCATGCCCGGGCCAAATTACTGGCAGAACGCCGTTGATTATAAAATCAGTGCCCGGCTGAACGACCAAACCAACGAAATCACCGCAACGGTAATCCTGGAATACACCAACAATAGTCCGGACGAGATGGACTTCATCTGGCTGCAACTGGATCAGAACATGTTTTCGCAAGAAGGTCGAGGCCACCTTATTGTACCGCTTACGAAAAGCCGATACGGCGATGCACGCTCGGATTTCGACGGAGGGTACGACATCCACGCCGTAAAACTGGGCAGCGGTGCGGACGCCGAGCACCTCATCACCGACACGCGCATGCAGGTCTTTTTGCCGGAACCCTTGCAACCCAACGGCGGCAAAACCACCATAACCATTGATTATTCGTATATCGTCCCCACGCATGGCGCCGACCGTACCGGTGTGCTGGAAACGAAGAATGGCAAGATTTTCGCCATCGCACAGTGGTTTCCGCGCGTGGCCGTATATGACGACGTTTTGGGCTGGAACGTGCAGCCCTACACCGGACCGGGCGAGTTTTACCTTGAATTTGGCGACTATGAGGTGGAAATCACCGCTCCGGCCAACCACATCGTTGTGATGGGCGGCGAATTGCTCAACCCAAATGATGTCTACACCGAAGAACAGGTTAAACGGCTCGAACAAGCCAAAAAGAGTGACGAAACGGTCATCATCCGGTCCGCCGAAGAAGTGACGCAACCTAGCTCACGGCCACGGAATGCAAAAGAACTTACTTGGAAATTCAGGCTCCAGAAAGCCCACGACGTTGCTTGGGCATCATCGCCCGCATTTATCGTGGATGGCGCGAAGATAAACCTGCCCAGTGGCAACACGTCATTAGCGATGTCTGCATATCCGGAAGAAAGCAACGGAGGCAATGCGTGGGAGCGCTCTACCGAATATACTAAAGCTTCCATTGAGTTCTATTCGGACTTTCTGATGGAATATCCTTACCCCGTAGCCATCAACGTGGCAGCTGATATCGGTGGAATGGAATATCCAGCCATCGTCTTCTGCAGTTATAAATCAAAAGCCCGTGGACTTTGGGGGGTTACCGATCACGAATTTGGCCATATTTGGTTCCCAATGATTGTGGGGAGCAACGAGCGGCTCCACGCTTGGATGGATGAGGGGTTCAATACTTTTATCAACGACCTATCTACGGAAGCCTTCAATAACGGCGAGTACTACCGTTCGCCCGGCGATGCCAACCGAATGGCCCAAGCGTTGACGCGGCCCGATCTGGAGCCCGTGATGAGCACCCCGCAAAATATGCAGGAAAGCAACATCGGCGTGCTTGCCTACTACAAGCCCGGTTTCGGCCTTACGTTGCTCCGTAATGAAATACTCGGGCCCGAACGGTTCGATCGTGCTTTCAAAGCCTATCTGCACCGCTGGGCGTATAAACACCCTACGCCGGATGATTTCTTCCGTACGATGGAAAATGTAGCTGGCGAGAATCTCAATTGGTTCTGGCGGGGTTGGTTCAAACACAATTGGCGTTTTGATCAAGGTATTGCTATGGTTATACCCCAAGCCAGCGAAGCAAATGAGCGCGCGATGATTACCATCGTGAACCTCGAAAAAATGCCGATGCCGGTAGTGGCCGACATCACGACCGAAAGTGGCAAGGTTCACCGCGTGAGGTTGCCCGTCGAGATATGGGAACGCAACACGACGTGGACGTTCAAAGCGCCTACCGACGAACGGATTGTCGCCGTGCAATTGGATCCGGATAAGGTGTATCCCGACCACAACCCCGACAACAACCGTTGGGAAAGTACCGAACAATAGCGCCTAAAATACGTTAAGAATAATATGCGGTGCCTTGGATTGATACTCTTCTTCTGGCTGTTTTCGATGTCGGTATGGGCACAAGATACCATGCTTAATGGCTACGTGCTTGAGTTGAGCAGTGGTGAGCCGCTACGCTATGTAGAAATCAAAAACCTGGGCACGGGTGTACTGACTGAGAGCCTAGAAGATGGCTCTTTCTCCATTGCGGTTAAGAGAAACCAACGCCTCCAATTCGCGTATCCCGGCTATCGCACCGATACGTTGGTCGTTATCGAGTTCGATATAAAGCGGGTATACCTTACGCCGGATGGCAGTACCATCCAGCTCGACGAAGTGCAGATACAGGCGATGACCGACAGTCGGCTGGAAGCCGAGATTAAACGGGCGCAAGAAGAGGGTAAGTTTACCGACGTATCACAGCGCCGAGGTGGTGTCCGCATATCGCCATCGCGCTGGTTCGGCAAATCGGGGCGTCAAGCCCGTCAGCGCTACGAATTGCTACTGGCAGAAAGAGAGCGTAGGCAGGTCGATGCCCGCTTTACCCGCGAGGCCATCATGGCCGTGACCCCATTGGAAGGGGAAGACCTCGAGCTCTATATGACGAAATACCGGCCATCGGGCGAATACCTGTCTACCGCCGACGACGCCGACCTCCGGCTCTACATCATGGACACCTATGCCGCATTCAAGGCACTGACCCCCGAAGAACGGGCGGCGATTAAAGTTCCTACCGGAGACACCGAAAACCTGGACGACCGATAGCACCCGGGGAAACCAACCACCACATTACCCCTACTCAGGCAGTTTAACCTTGAAAGCCGTGTAAGGGTATTCGGTTCTATCTATGCCATTGTTCCATTGCGGCAAACGTTGCAGTTGTGCGCAAGAAACATAGAGGTAACCATCCGATCCGATACCAAAAGAATCGGGCCAAAGCAACCGGCTGTCTTGCACCAACCGATGCAATCGGCCATCCGGACTCAGGTATGAGATCGCATAACTCTCCGACGTGGTGAGATAAATGTTGCCCGTTTTATCGGCTATCAACCCGTGCGTTACACCTACCAATCCCATATCTTCCACAGCCTCCGACAATTCGACCTCCGAAATCGTCGTGTCCGCTAGGTAACGGGTTGCTATCCGGAACAGGTTGTCGTGATTAATGGGTTTGAAATAGAAATACTTGAAATCATGCGTTAATGCGATACCGTTGACGTGCGACGAAAAAGGCTGCCCATCCTGGTTACGCATCTCGACCTCGTCATAACAAAGCGCTCGGTTCGCAGCCATCGTATAAGGACTGTGCGCCAACAATGTGCGTGTCGCACCCGATTCCAAGTCCAACACAACGATAGCTGCCTGCCCGGGGTCCGAAAAGTACGCTAGGTTTTTCTCCACGTCAATACGTACATCATTCAAAGCGGCTACCGACTTATCCAAATCGTCAAAAAAATAGACTTTTTCAACTTCATCCGATCGGGCATCGATTTTCACCAACTTGAATTGGCCCGATACGGCACCTCCATCACCAAATATATTACCCGCGGACCCCGGCTTCGAGTCGAGCACCCAAAGGTTGTCATCGGCGTCGACAAATAAGTCCTGAACACGCAGGAAATGGCTGTCGTATGCACCCGGGGTGTTCCAGTTACTGTCGGGGTAGGCAGCCAGTTGGCCCTCTTGGTCGATCACGGCCAACGACAGGTTACCATCGCCGTCGCCATTCGGAAATGAGACAAAGACCCGGTTTTCGGCGTCCACACTCAGTCCGATGGCCATACTATCGCCAAACCCCGCCACCGGCACCAATTCGGCTGTACTGTTGGTAACGCTTCGCTCGGTACAAGCAGACGATAATGCCAGTAAGACAATCGAATTTCTTAGGTTAAATCTGGTCATCATGATCAGCCGTTTAGTTTATGCCAAACCGCGCAAATTTGATACCAGCAGTAGGGCACTCACACACGCATCGAATAAGCTATGGTGCTACTTTGCCTCCCCGCTCCACACGGAACGCAACTTTGCAGATTGCTCCATAAGAGGCGACTTCGCCGTCCTTTACATACACCGAATCGATATTGGAAACGGTTGATGAGACTTCCTTCACCGCATTGCGGATAGCATCATCAAAACTGGATTCGGACGAAGCAATTACTTCGATTACTTTTACAATAGCCATAATGGAATTATTTAACGTTTATGCCAAGTAAACACACCCGAAGACAATTTGTTTGCCTGTAGCTGTAGCGACCGTCAGTTAAACGATTGCCGGAATGCGAGTGGACTTTGGTTCGTTTTGGCCTTGAATAACTTACTGAACGACTGTGGATGCTCAAATCCCAACCCGTAGGCAATTTCAGATACGGAAAGGTTGGTGGTAGAAAGTTTTTCTTTGGCCTTCTCGATCAGCTTGTTTTGGATGTGTTGTTGGGTCGTTAAACCGGTAAGCATCCGGAGCATGGACGTCAGATAATCTGGCGATACATTCAATTCGTTGGCAACGAATTTGACCGAGGGTAGCCCCTGTACCAACCGTGCATCGTCATCCATATAGCTGTCAAGGCACGCTTCGAGCTGGTTTAGCAGGTGGTGGTTGCTGATCTTCCGGGTGATGAACTGGCGCTGGTAGAACCGGTCGGCATAATTGAGTAAGGTCTCGATCTGGGAAATGATGATGCTTTGGCTGAATTTGTCGATGTTTTCCCGGTATTCCCGTTCAATGTTTTGGAAGATACCGAGGATAATATTTTCTTCCTTTTCGGACAGGAACAGGGATTCATTGACCTGGTAGCCAAAAAATGCATACTTCCGGATGCTCTTCGCCAACGGCGTGTTCCAAAAGAGATCAGGGTGGACCTGCAGCAGCCAACCCGAGGGTGGTGGCGCCTCGCCATAGTCGAACACCTCCACCCGGAATACCTGCCCGGGTGCGATGAAGGACATCAGTCCTTCGTCGAAATCATATTCCTGTTGGCCATACCTGAATTTGCCACAGACGTCCCGTTTCAGCCCGATGGTGTAGAACTGCTGAACCCAGCTGATGTGGTTGTTTTCCGGCGTGTGCTTTACCAGGCTGTAATCCACTAGGCTGATTAAGGGATGCAGCGGTTTAGGAAGTCCCCGCAACCGATGGAATTCGGTGATCGTGTTGATCTGTTGCAATTCGTTGTGATGCATCGGCGCCATATTTCTCGTCGCTAACTTACGAAAATCAGTTTTAACTCGCTATAGCGCCTGCCCACCCGATATCTCTATGCGTTGACCGTTTACCCAGTAAGCATCCGGCGTACAGAGGAAGGCGACGACCGGCCCGATATCCGTCGGCAGCCCCACACGGCCCAGGGCAGTAAGGCTGGCAATGTAGTTGTTTATTTCCTCGTTATCCCTTATACGACCACCGCCAAAATCCGTTTCAATTGCGCCGGGCGCCACGACATTTACCCGGATTTTCCGTTCACCCAACTCTTTTGCTAAATAGCGGGAATGTGTCTCTATCGCTGCTTTCAACGAACCATAGACGGCCGAGCCGGGGTTGATGATGCGTGTCAACCCCGAAGATATGTTGACGATGCCGCCACCATCATTCAAAAAGGGCAGCGACTTTTGCGTCAAAAAGAACACGCCTTTGTAGTGGATATTGTACAGGGCGTCCATTTGTTCTTCGGAAACCGCTGCTACGGGTGCGTACAGTGCGGTACCGGCATTATTGACAAGGAAATCGAAATTCGGGTTTCCGTTTTCTGCCATTAAATGGCTGGTCAATCGATGCATGAAGCCATCGAACTGGCCCAAATCGCCGGTATCCAATTGAAACGATACCGCTTTTCTTCCCAACGATGCGATTTCGGACACAACGTGTTCGGCGGCTTCTTGGTTGCTGTGGTAAGTGATAATTACATCTATCCCTTTTTTTGCCAGGTTGATGGCCATGTCTCTGCCTAATCCGCGGCTGCCGCCCGTTATCAGTGCTATTTTACTTTGCTCGTTCATTGTTTTCCTATATTTTTTATGCAAATGTCGTGCGTTCAGGCTGCACCGAAGTAGTCGAATCCGAGCATGTTGTAATCGAATCCTGTCTGGTCATGCGCGGCGGAATCGCCTACAATGTCCCATTGCATGGAGAATGACCTCATGGAAGGCTGTGGAAAATAAACAAAAATTAGGTAGTTTAAAATATAGACATTACATTTACAACCTCATCGACAACAAACTAACCACTTATGATTATTGACTTAAAATATCTTCCGCGCAAAACCATCATCCAATTATTTAACGAAGTATTTGATCAATTGCCTACCGTTTTGGCAGAGGTAGCACCGAATGGTTGGGAACAAGGCCCATACTATCCGCTGTTCCATTTCAGTCGTGAGGAGGAACTGTTGCAGACCATACTCCATCACGTAACCAAAACACAATATGAGCAGCGATTTGGCACGCTTAAGCACCATTACTCCGGCAAAGTACACGCCGCGGATGTAGACCTGGAAACATTACTCAGAAACCTCGACTTTCAATACCAGCCTAGACCATCCAGTCCGGAAAAGGAGTTATGTAGCTTATTTGTAGATGCGCTTAGAATAATAGCTAACGGCGGGAAATTTACCCGCAAGGAGGACCCATTTTTTTATGAAGTCAATCCGCCGGTCGTCCATACAGCCGCGAAGATTGTGGCGAGGGATAAAGGCATTATAGCCGATAAGCCCTACTCCCTCCCCATTATACCTTGGGAAAAGCGCGTGTTGATCACCGAAGCCAATCTCATCCCGCTGATGCGTTATCTTTTCCGGGCGCTGCCCAAAACCGACTTCCATTGGGAATACATTGATTATGAAGCTTTGGAATTTATTGAGTTTTACCATGCGCACCAAGCAGGCGAGGTAGACGATTCGACGCCATACTATACGAGTAAAGAAAACTTCAAACTTGGTATTACCGGTTCGCCGAACCTGAACGATTATTTTGAGGAGGCGGATAAAGAATTGCCCCATGACGCCGTCGTGGCCTACGATGACGTGTTTGGCGCATGGCCGAAAGGCTTCCCGATAAACAAAGATGACTACCTTGAATGGTATAAAAAATTAAATTCCAGCAAGTAGCGCCTTGTTTCAAACGGATCGATCACGTGTTCCTTGTTTCGCGTTGTGAGCGGCTGGGTGGATTACTGTCGGCACGCACAGGAAACGAAATCAAGTCTGAGATGATAGCGACGCGGGGGCGCGCTCAAGCACGCCTGGCACACCTTATAAATGAAATGCCCTCACGCCTAAGGCGAGAGGGCATCTATTGTTCGTGCGGAAGAGCAGATTCGAACTGCCACGCCCGTAGGGCGCCACCCCCTCAAGATGGTGCGTCTACCAATTTCGCCACTTCCGCAGGAGGATTACTGGCGCAAAAGTAAGCTAATTTTTTTCTTTTGCCAAGTGTTTTTTCATTGCGGCTTTGGCGCTCCGTATTTATCGATAAGTGTTTGGATAATGCCGTCCGCCAACCCAACACGAGGGACAATGATCTGCCGCAGGTGCCCCGATTTCATGAGTGAGAGGAAAATCTCGCAGGCAGGAATGATCACATCGGCACGGTCGTGGTTGAGCCCCAAGACATTGATGCGGTCTTTCAGCGAAAACGAGCTGAGATAGGCATACAATGACTTCAGTTTCGCAAATGAAATGGGCTTATCTTCTTTATTGTTATTAGCAAGCCGCGACAGCTTATTGATATTACCTCCTGTACCGATGCCGTACACGGCCTTGAAAGCCTTGGTATGGGTTTTCACCCATGTTCGCATCTCATTCCACGTTTCCTCACTGTCTTGGTTATCTAAAATGCGGATAGTACCTATATTAAATGACGCCGATGCAATTAATTCTGTTTCGGCAAATACAGATAACTCGGTACTACCTCCGCCCACATCTATGTACAAGTACGCTTTATTGCTATTGAGGTGTTGCTCGATATGGCTGCTGTAGATGATCTTGGCCTCCTCACTGCCATCGATGATCTGCAAATCGATACCGGCATCGTTGATTTCCCGGAGTAGCAAGCGGCCGTTGCCTGCCTCACGCATAGCCGACGTGGCACAAGCCATGTATTCACTTACTTTGTATACATCCATCAAATTTCGGAATGCCGCCATGGTTTTAACCAAATCTTTGGCTTTGGTGTCGGATATATGGCGGTCAATGAACGCATCGTCACCGAGTCGCAGAGGAACTCGTACCAGTGTATTCTTCTTGAACGATATCACGTCTTCGTTTCGGATAATGTCGGCTATCAAAAGCCGAACCGCGTTGGATCCAATATCTATTGCTGCGTATCTCACTTTAGTTAAGATTTATATTTCAGGTAATTGTAAATATCCTCCTGAGCTCGGTGCTTGATTTTACGATTCGCGCCTATGTATCGGTTATTATTCAAATGATTAATCTCTCGGGCCTTCGTATTGTCGCGTAGCTGGATATTAATCATATCGCGGATTTCTTTTCGGATTCCGGCATCTATAATTGGAAATGCTACTTCTACCCTACGGTCGATATTGCGCGTCATCAAGTCGGCAGAGGACAAGTATATCAACTCCTTCCCCCCATTGCCAAAAATCCAAACGCGGGCGTGCTCCAAATAGCGATCCACAATACTTCTCACGGTAATCCGCTCACTGAAGCCCGTCTGGCCCGGCACCAGGCAGCACATACCCCTTACAATGAGCTGGATAGACACCCCTGCATTGTTGGCTTCATAAAGCCGCTCAATCATCTCTTCATCCGAAAGGCTATTCATTTTTAGGATCATGTAGGCCTTCTTTCCAGATTTTGCTACTTCAATTTCGTTGGCAATAAGCTGATATAACCGTGAACGTGTTCCTAATGGCGAGGCAATGATCGATTCGTAATCGCGGTGGAAAACCTGTTTCTCCAGCCCTTTGAAAAGACGTTTAAGATCTTTAGTGATGGCGGGGTTTACCGTAAATAAGCTGTGATCACAATAGCTTTTGGCGGTCTTTTCATTAAAATTGCCCGTTGCGAGATTTGCATAGTAGGCCAATCCGCCTTTTTCGCGACGCGTAACGAGACACACCTTTGCGTGCACTTTGTATTGCACTACACCGATATTGACATTCACTCCACCCTCCTCAAGCCTATTACGCCAATATATATTGGCTTCTTCATCAAATCGGGCTTTCAATTCAATCAGGCAATTGACCACCTTGCCATTCTGCGCGGCATTGATCAGCGCATTGATGACGCTCGAATTCTCGGCCAACCGGTAGAGGCAGATATTAATTTCCTGTACTTTTGGATCGATGGCGGCCTCTCGAAGGAAATGTACGATATAGTCGAACGACTGGTACGGCAGGCTTATTAGGTAGTCACGTTGCGTCATCTGACTAAAGATACTCCGTCCAAGATCCAGGTTGTTGACTCGAAGCTGCGGCATGGGCGGATACTCCAACGTTACGCCGCCAACATTTGGGAAATCGATGAAATCCCTGAAATTGTGGTATCGCCCGCTTGGAATAAGCGCATCTGGATCCAGTTGGATGCAACTAATCAAATAGTTCAGTGTATCAACCGGCATATCGCTATCGTACAGCAACCGCATGGGTCGCCCTTTGTCCCGGCGTTGCAGACTGTGCATCAAGGCATCGACGAATTTCTCGCTCATATTGGGGTCAATATCCAGCTCGGCATCACGGGTGAGTTGGATGCTGTAGGCCGAAATCGTATCGGGGTCGAAAATGAAAAACAAATCGTCCAAACAATACCGGATAATGTCATCCAATAAAATGATGAACTTCAGCCCATTATTCTCGGGCAGGATCAGGAAGCGGGAAATAATTGGCGTTGGAATCTCTACCAGTGCGTACCGCACTTTCTTTCGGAAGGTCAGTTTAACGATAAAGTACGTGTGCCTGTCCTTAAGTTCCGGAAATGGCTTCGCTGTATCAGCCCCCTCCAGCATAATGGGCACCAGAGTAGGCAAAACATGCCGCCGAAAGTACTCGCGCACATAACTCCCCCGCCCCACATTCAATTGTTGTTCATTGATGATGAAGATTTTTTGGGCTTCGAGCTCCTTGATGATTTCCTGCTCATACAGGTAGTCAAACCGCTTCTCGAGCAGAACCACCGTATCTTTTATTTCATTCAGGACTTTCTTGGGGTTGAACCCCAGCATGGATTTGGTTTTGTTGTTGATATCTACCAAGCGATTGAGTGTAGCTACCCTTACGCGGTAAAATTCATCTAAATTGGACGAAAATATAGCAAGAAACCGTAACCTTTCGATTAACGGCACTGTTTTGTCGGCTGCCTCCTGCAACACCCGCTCGTTAAAATATAACCAGCTTATCTCACGGTTTATAAGAGGATATCTATGTTTCACCATTGCTATATTGTAGCCGCCACAAGTTATTCGGCCAATAATAGCAATGTAACGTTTGCTTAATGTTAAGAGCGCTTTAATTCGCCAAAAACAAACATCCCATTGTAGCGGCCTTCATCAACCATTCCAAGCATGCTGCTCAAGGATTTCCAGCTGCCAAAGGATTTCTTCCTGTTTTACCGGAAAAGGTTCGTCTCGCCGGATCTGCGCATAAACGGCATTGAACAGGTCATTGTAGTCGCCTTTCAACGCTTCGCGGTAGCGGATTTCCCGATCGCCGTTGGGTTTCATGAGTGTAATCAATCCTTCTTTGCCGGGAGGTTCAATACCGTACTCGGGATCTTTCGGCAAGATGCCCGACTGCAGCTGATCTTCTTGCACATCGGCCCGTACTTTCTGAAAAGACCCCCTGGTGCCGTGTAACACATAGGCTGGCAGCGGGTTGGCCACTAACAGGCTCGCATGGATAAAAACGGTTAGCCCCTTGGGGTAGCTGAGTACCAGCGTGGCAAAATCATCTACTTCCGACCCCTGCCGATGGGTTGCCAATATTTTCATGCTTTTCGCCGGCTTCCCAAACAAGCAAATCACCTGATCGAGGAGATGTGGCCCCAAATCGTATAATACGCCACTGGCCGGGATGGGCAGCTCCTTAAAAACCTTAGGGCCTTTCTCGGGTCGGTAGCGATCGAACCGGACGTGCAATTCAATGGGTTCTCCCACCGACTGCCGCTCTACCACGCGCTTAAGCAATTTGAAATCACTATCCCACCGCCGGTTTTGAAAAACCATTACGTGCTTACCCACTTTTCGCCCCAGATCGAAGATTTCCCTGGCTTCTGCACTACTGGGTGCGAAGGGCTTCTCGACCAAAATGTGCTTACCGGCGTTCAATGCCTGTATTGCATAGTCTACATGGGTATTGTTTGGTGTATTGATGATAACGAACTCAATAGCCTCATCATTAAGCAAGTCGCTAACGGAGTCATAACTGATAATATCGGGGTAACGTTGTCGCGCCCGCTTCTCGTGGCGCTCTACAACAGCCCGTAGTTCAAACCGCGTCTTCTGGTTGATGAATGGTGCGTGGAATACACGTCCCGACATCCCATATGACAATATCCCCGTGACTATACTTTTTTTCGGCATCCCCTATTCTATTAAATCAATGACGGGCACCATGGTCTTCATGGCCACCGGCAGCCGCGAAAAGTGCTTTCACAGCCGGCACCTTTTCCAGCGCATAATGCTGGAGTTTGGCATTTGTGTTCCGGCCTAAGCGGTTGAATTGCTCCAAAATAGCACCTTGTTCATGTTGAACATGCGCAATGTAACTGGCACTATCAAACGTGCCCACCGTATCGGCACCAAAGTGGTGGGGCACGGCAAAACCCGCCATCCCCGGATCGGGTAGCACAAGTGAAACCGTTCCGGCAAGCTCTTCAAGTTCCGCTACCATCGGCTCATACGTTTCGACAATCTTTGCTGCCAATCCCTTGGCTTCACTTGAGGCTGGCGCGGATTGGATATACTTTGCTAACTCCGTTTCAAACTGTGCTTTCTCATGCACCGATTTGAAAAAGACGTATCCTTCGCTGTCTACGTTTGTTTCGTTGTTATAGAGCGTACCCCTGCGTACCGTCTCGCCCGGATGCCTGGCGCAGGATCCCAGAACTAACAGTGACGCAGCAACTAAAAAGCTATTTTTTATGTTCATCAGTATAATTGTTTTCGATGCAACAAACTTAGCGAAAATTGCAATATGCATCAACAAATTTTGGGCATGGGCCCTTAGGCCAAGTTTCGTCCGGCATTAACCACCCCGTAAATGGTGCGGGTGATCAGCTTCGAAAACACTTCGCTGTCCTTGTCATTCAGGCCGCCGACCTGTAGTTTTCGTATGGCGTAGTGCTGGATAATGAGCAAAGGCAATACAATTTTCTCTCGCATAGCGATGGATTCCCGCTCAACTGGATAATTTTCCATCAGCACGGTACTGCCGCTCAATTTCAGTACATATTTGGTGGTACGTTCGAATTCGTCGCGCATTCGCTTCCAAAAATCACCGAAAACTTCGTCGTACTGGATGTATGAAGTCAACTCGAAATTTGACTTAGACATCGACATCATGCAGTTGTCGATAATGGTCTGGAACATCCGTGATGTTTCATAAAGCTCTTTTACCTGATCCCATTTGCCCGCCTTCTCGGCTTCCTCCAAAGCCGTACCCACACCATAAAAGCCAGGTATATTCTGCTTCAGTTGACTCCAAGAAGTCACAAAGCTAATAGCCCTCAAGTCTTCCAGTCGCAATTCTTTGTCGGAGTTACGTTTAACTGGCCGACTACTGATGTTGATTTGCGACAAAAATTTGAGGGGACTCAGCCGTTCGAGGTATTGAAGGAACAGCGGATCATGGCGCAGCGCAAGGAACTGGTCGTGGCTCACCTGGGCCATGTATTCAATCAGCTTCTTTTTCTCTTCCGAAAGGGTATCGCCACTCCGCTGTTCTAGGTGTGAGGTGAGGCCGGCGTGTAGCAGCTGCTCAATGTTATATTGCGCGGTATCTAACGAACCATACTGGCTACTTATGGTCTGCCCCTGTATAGTTAACTGAATATGGTCGTTCGCAATCTCTTTACCCATGGATGCATAAAAACGCTGTGTTTTTCCACCGCCCCGCGCTGGAGGGCCTCCACGACCGTCAAAAAATACCAAATCCACATCGTACTTGCGGGCCATGGCGGTAAGTTCTATTTTGGCTTTATAAATCGACCAGTTGGCCATCAGATATCCGCCATCTTTCGTGCTGTCGGAGAAGCCTAGCATGATGGTTTGTTTGTTGCCTCGGCGTTTCAAGTGGGCCGCATACGACGGATGTGTATATAAGGTCTCCATCACCGCAGCCGCCCGTTTAAGGTCATCCACCGTTTCGAATAATGGCACAAAGTCGATGTGTAACGCTTCGCGCCGCCAGCCGCTCCATAAAAAAAGTTCCATCAGTTCGAGCATGTCTGATGCCTGTTGGCAATTGCTGATGATAAACCGCTGGGCGGCACGCTCACCTCCGGACTGCTGGATATCGCCAATGAGACGGATGACCTGCAACGTATCGGCTACCAGTGCAGGTGCATCGTCGCCCACAGGCAAATCATGCTCTTCGAATTTCATTGCTTCCTGCTTACCGCGCTCATTCAACTGTTCGAAATCATCGGTTTGGGCAAGTTTATTGGTGTATTTTTCGCGGAGGTATGCGTGGGTTTTCCGAAGGATACTGCTATCCTGCCGCAAATCGAGCGTGGCAAAGAAACACCCGAAAGTCCGTACTTTGCGCAACAAGTCATCCACAAGTTCGACAAACAATCCATCGTGGTAATCAACCAGTACACGTTTGATTTCCTTTAAGTTATGTACAATCAGTGGCTTCACGTTTTCCGGATTGTCCGATGGATTGAAGCTATTCTCATAGATGACGTCCTGCAACACGTCCATATATTTCTCTACCCCCTTAAACGTGATACGCCGCTTGAGCGTACGGAAGTCGCGATAGTAGCACCTAAACAACACAGTGCGTAGCAGGAGGGCTACGCGCTTGGTACTTTCTACGGTTACATTGGGATTGCCATCGCGGTCGCCACCGGGCCAGAAGCCTAGTTCAACCACACTCTTATTCTCGTCTACGGGAAGGTCGAACTCATCGTCGATTTTGGACTGGATGGCCGAAGCCACGCGATAGAACACATTCTCCAGAAACCAAGCCAGGCTAACAGCCTCGTCTACCGGTGTCGGCTTGTCCTTTTTCATGAATGGTGTCTTCCCCAACTGCTGGAGCAGCAGGTGGATATTGTGAATATCGTTCTTCTTCAGTGCCTCAATCAGATCGGTCATGATGGCCAATACCGGACCGGGGTAGAATTGCGTGGGGTGTGCGGTCAACACCAACCGGACAGAAAAGTCATTCAGCTTATCTACCAGTTTACTACGGAGTTCCGCATTGGTTTCGGTTTCTGAAAACACCGAGTCCAACAAACCGGCTTCGTCCGATCGACCCGTTTTCCGGAACGCCGAGTCTTCGACGGCATCGAAAAGAACCACTTGCCGCTCAATATATTGGATAATCCTAAATAAGAGGTCTATCCGATCCGACTCGCGGACATACTGGGCATACTGGCCAAAGAAACTTTCAATGATCGCCTCCGGATTTAATTTTTCGGCAACACCTCGCTCGCAATGTGTCGTAAAAAAGGGCAACAACGTGCCGGTGTGCTTTACCTGATAAAACGGCAACGTCATAAACAGGCTATTAAACAACTCGAAACGGGTAAGCACTTCGCTTTCGAAGACTGCTTGCTTTTTACTTAAATTCATTCAACAATAATTACCAATAATACCGTTTGCTTTTAACGATGAACTTTTCCTCGACCCTACGCTAAGGCTTAGAAACAGACGAACGAATATAAGGATTGTTTGACCAATGCCGTCGCGGGCGTTCGGGCGATTCAAACATCAAAAGCTAACCAAACCCTCAAATGTATGAATAATATTCAGCTTTAAGGCGCATTTATTACAAAAACACCAAGGAAAGCAGATAAAAATTATAAAGAAGATAATAGTTCGTAATGGAAGTTGAATTATTCAAGGTATCATACCGCTTTCAAAATCGGCTGCGGGCTCGGTTTGGATATACGTGAAATTGGTTTACTAACCGTTGCAAGGGCTGTTCCCTCATTTTTAGAGGCCTCACGGTCATGGTCGCCGGGTTGAACCGAAGCTTTGCCCAGCTGGTAGAACATGGCAGCTAGCTGGCCCATTTCGTGCTTCAACGTCTCGCTTTTCATTGTGAATAATTTAACGTAACTAAATAAAACTCGTAGGCCAACCCATAGGAACTACGATTTGGTTGACTGAACAAACATACGAACGCAATAGCGTCATTCAAATACCTAATAGTGGGTATTTTTTTATGTATATTTGTGCTTACCATCCGTCTATGCATGATTAAGGCGAAAGATATCCAGAATTTTTTTTACAGCCAGTATTTCTCGGACGGCCTCCGTCTCACGTGCGGCACCATCGTTCCGGCGCTGGTTTTTTCGGCATTTGGAAGCCTCCAAACGGGTATCATCGTGTCACTAGGCGCCATGGCCGTTGGCTTATCGGATACGCCGGGCCCGGTACACCATCGGCGAAACGGCATGTTTTTCTGTACCCTGTCGGTGATCCTTTCGGCGCTTCTCACCACCCTGGTGAGTGGAAGCCCAATTTTGCTCGTCACCGTAATAATGGTGTTATCCTTCCTCTTTTCCATGTTTGCGGTGTATGGCGCCCGCGCCTCATCCGTAGGCACCATGGGCATCCTTATTATGGTACTGAGCATCAGCGCCATGGATGACCCAACATTGACCATTGGCAGTTACCTCGTCTACAGTTTAGCAGGCTGTGTGTGGTATACGGTTTTAAGCTTATCGTTACACCAAGTACGGCCATACCGGCAGGCTCAACAAGAACTTGCCGAGTCGATAACGAATGTGGCCGACTACATCCGGTTGAAGGCTAACTTTTACACGATAGACCTGGATATCGAAAAAAATTATCGTGCACTGATCGATCAACAAATCACGGTAAGCGCCCACCAAGATAACGTGCGCGACCAACTGTTCCGGGGCAAGCGAAAGATAAAGGATACGACCGAAATCGGACGGCTGCTCATCCTCATTTTTACAGACATCATCGACCTGTTCGAACAGAGCATGGCCACCCACTACGATTATGCTTCGATGAGGGAACAATTTGGACCAACGGGTATCTTGCAGCAGTTCTATGTTACCATCCGGCGGATTGGAAATGAACTCGAACACCTATCGTATCAGATCAATGCCAACAAAAAGCCAAAAGCGCTGTATAATTTCAAAACGGACCTGGAGCGGATACGCGCTGCCATAGATGGCGTCGAAAAGATCCATCGGCTCAACGCATTGCCGCTCCGCAAAGTGCTTATCAATGTCCGGAACCTGGTGCAACGCATCGATTCGATATATGGCTACTTCGATCTGAAAGCAAAAAATTCATTGCGGAGTGAGGAAACGGACCTGAGCAAATTCATTGAGCACAGGGACATTGACATTGAAAAGCTGCGCGAGAACCTCACCGTGAAATCGAATCTTTTCCGGCATTCGATCCGCATGGCTGTCATGATGGGCGTGGGCTACCTGGTGTCACTCACCTTCGAGGTAGGCAGCCATAGTTACTGGATATTGTTAACCATCATGGTGATCTTAAAGCCCGGATTCAGTCTGACCAAAGAACGCAACTTCCAACGGTTGGCCGGCACGATCATCGGTGGCTTGGTTGGCGCCGTTCTCCTGCTCGTCGTGGAGGATGAAACGTCGTTATTTATCCTGCTCCTACTTTTCATGGTGACTACCTTCAGCCTAATCCGTGTAAGCTATGTGGTGAGCGTGATTTTCATGACCCCCTACGTCCTCATCTTGTTCAGTTTTCTGGGCATGGATACGCTTTCCATCGTGCAGGAACGGATCATCGATACACTGATCGGGTCCGGACTGGCTTTCCTTTCGAGCTATGTGATCCTGCCCAGTTGGGAAAGCGTGCATGTGCACGGCACCATGCGCAAACTGCTTGTGGCCAATTACCGGTACATTGCACAGGCCCTGAAAATCATCGCCGGTCAACCGCCAAGCATAACGGAATACAAGCTGGCCCGCAAGGATGTCTACGTGAGCACGGCCAATATGGCATCGGCCTTCCAACGGATGATGACCGAGCCGAAAAGCAAACAAAAAGATGCCAAAGACGTCAATCGATTTGTGGTATTTAACCACCTCCTCTCCTCCTACTCGGTAACGCTGCTTAATCACGTACAGGGAGCCTCCGATACGTCTCTAACGGGCGACCAGATCCGGCTGATCCGGCGAACCCTGGCATTGCTGGCCCAGAGCATTCAGCTATTTGAGCCCGAAGAAGACGACGACGTGTTCACGGAAATCCAAGTCGAAACACCCTCCGACATCGACGACAATAATATCGATTCGGAAGAATCAAGGCTGATTACCGACCAGCTCCAGTTCCTCAAACGAATTGCCTCGGACCTCGGTAACGTTTGCAACGACCTGATGAAAACGCCCATTCCGTAGCTGCCGCCATTGCATTTGGCATAGCGGTAACGTATATTTGTACCACATGGAAACACCCTCAGCACCTATCGATGTGCTCATTGTCGGCGGCGGCCCCATTGGGTTGGCCTGCGGCATTGCAGCTCAGGCGGCGGGATTGACTTACCTCATCGTCGAAAAAGGATGTCTGGTCAATTCGCTGTACCGCTACCCGCAAAACATGACCTTCTTCTCCACGTCCGAACGGCTGGAAATAGGCAATATTCCCTTCGTATCGACCAACCCGAAACCAAAGCGTGCTGAAGCACTGGAATACTACAGGCGCATCCAGCAGCAATTCGAGCTGCGTATCCAATTGTTTGAGGAGGTAACCACGGTGGATAAAGGAACAGATGGGTTTACCGTTCGCACATCGAGGGCGGTCTATACCGCGCGCCACGTTATCATTGCTACTGGTTTCTATGACATCCCTTGTTTAATGGATATCGCTGGTGAAGAACTACCCAAAGTAAGCCATTACTATAACGACCCACATTACTATGCCGGCCAGAAAGTGATAGTGGTAGGTGCCAGCAATTCTTCGGTTGATGCCGCGTTGGAGACCTACCGGAAAGGAGCGGATGTTACCTTGGTGGTACGTGGCGAACAAATCGGTCCACGCGTGAAATATTGGGTACGTCCGGATATTGAAAATCGGATTGCCAATGGGGAGGTCCGCGCGCTATTCAATAGTAAACTGACGGCTATCCGTCCGACAGAGGTGGATGTCCTCACACCAGAAGGGCCGATAACCATCGAAAATGATTTCGTATTGGCCTTAACCGGTTATCAGCCAGATTTTGCTTTTTTGGAAAAGATAGGGATTACGCTAGCTGCCGATACGTCCAAAGTACCTTTTCATAATCCTGAAACCATGGAAACCAATATACCGGGCTTGTTCTTAGCGGGGGTCGTGTGCGGCGGCATGAATACCCACTTGTGGTTTATCGAAAATTCACGCGTGCATGCGCAGCAGATTGTCAATCGAATATTGAAACGCAAAGGCAAACTGGCAGAAGTTTAATCAGCCGCTTTGTTCAAGCCATTTAAGAATACGGTGGCCATTTTTTTCTGAAGGGTCAGTATCCGATCGAATTCATCTTTGGTCGGGAACAACATGCCTTTAACATCTTTCAGTATACTGAACCGCATGCCCACCAAGGCAAATAACAGTATTTCGGCCGTTTCATCCACATCATCCATCTGCAATTGATTCGTATCGATACCTTTTTGAAGAATCTTCGCGAGAATACTCCGCTCCTTATCTTTAGAATCTTCAAGTACGCACGCCATGGTATCCGGCACCTGTTGCAAAGCCGAAATGGAATATTCGAGTAGATTGTAGTACCGCATAACAAACTCGATACGCTTATCCAACGTGAACATCATCGCCTCGTGGCAATCGGTCAGGGCTGTCACCGCTTCATTCAGTTCTTCGAATGACTGGTTGATGACATGTTCCAAAACAGCAGCATATAACGCGTTTTTGTCGGGGAAATAGTAGTATAGTAGGGCTTTGGAAAAGGACAGGTCCTGCGCAATTTCAGCCATCGTGGTTTTAGCCAAACCAAAGTGCGCGAATCGCCGCTTGGCGGCCTCCAATATCTGAATTCGTTTTTTGTCAGCATTAATCATGATGCATTCAATTTAGTGTGCTGTCAGGTCAATCTGTTATCTTTGGCGGTCGGCGATAGCTAAATGCCAAGCTGAACGCTATGTTAAAGGTAGTGAATATTTTGAATAGTTGAGCATATCAGTCAGATTTTATGAAGTTATCGTTCAAAGAACACTTCTCATTAAAGAAATACAACACGTTTGGCGTGGAAGCATTTGCAAAGCAATACGTCGAAATCCATTCGGAAGAAGCGCTAGCCCACCTTTTCAGGGAATATCGGGCCATTACGCAGCAACCGATGCTGGTTTTGGGGGGAGGGAGCAATATCCTATTCACCGAAGATTTTGATGGGTTGGTCGTTCGCATCACCATACCTGGTATAGGCCACACCCTATCGCAGCAAAACGCTACGGTTACGGCCGGTGCCGGCATCGTATGGAATGAACTGGTGTGGTATTGTGTGGAGCGGGGGTTTGCAGGCATTGAAAATCTCGCGCTGATTCCAGGCACCGTAGGAGCAGCGCCGATACAGAATATCGGTGCCTACGGCGTGGAGCAGAAAGACGCATTTGTAAGTTGCCGCGTTTTCGATACACATCGTGGGGAGTTTTCCACATTCGACAAAGAAGCCTGTCGGTTCTCTTATCGGGAGAGCTATTTCAAGCGTGAGGCGAAAGGCAGGTATATCATTACCGAAGTCACCTTCCGGCTTTCCCTTACTCCTTCTATCAACACGTCTTACGGTGCTATCAATGCCGAATTGGCCAAACGGGGCATTACAAAGCCAACCATAAAAGACATGGCCATGGTAGTTTCAGCGATCCGCACCGATAAACTTCCCGCCCCATCAACCATTGGCAATTCGGGCAGCTTTTTTAAAAATCCCATTGTGCCCATTCGGTATTTAAAGCAACTACAGTCCATTTTCCCAGACAAAGATTTCGTGTCCTATCCCGTTGGAAATGATCACGTCAAACTCGCCGCCGGTTGGCTGATTGAACAATGCGGCTGGAAGGGCAAACGCATAGGGGATGCTGGCACTTGGAAGAACCAGGCCCTAGTGTTAGTAAACCATGGAAGAGCTTCTGGAGCAGCTATTTACGACCTATCGGAGAGGATTATCAAGGATGTAGAAACCCAATTCGGCATTAGATTGGAACGGGAAGTGAATATTTTGTGAAATAATTAAAATTTTATCGTAAATTGCCTTTATCATGCAACGTACTCGTGTAATTAGCACGATACTTGCAGGAACTAACGCGACACTAAGTAGACCGAAGTAATACGTCAGGTTTTCCCAATAAGCATTGCGACTGCTTATTTGGTATCATAAATGTTTAACACGGAGATTCAGGCCACTAGTCTGAAGCCCCTTAAACCGTAAAAAGATGACGAGATTTGAGTTTAACACGTTAGTGGTGCAACACACGGAATCATTAAGAGGTTATGCATTGCATTTTACCCGAGACGACGAAGACGCTAACGATTTGGTCCAAGACACCATGTTGAAAGCTGTTACCTATCATGGTAGATTCAAAGAGGGCACGAACTTAAAGGGATGGTTATATACCATCATGAAAAACACCTTCATCAACAATTACCGGCGTTTTGTAAAAACGAGCGTATTGGTTTCGCAGTCGAACGAAATTTCCAATGCACACCTAGTATACAGTGCTGCCACCAATGCGGGCGAAAGGAAGTTCGTTATGGAAGACATCAAGGACGCAATGGCCGAACTCTCTGACGACTATTACGTTCCTTTCAGCATGTATTTCGAGGGCTACAAATACCATGAGATATCCGAACACCTCCAGATTCCGATTGGCACGGTGAAAACACGCATTCATGTGGCCCGTCGAACGATGAAGAAAGCATTGAAGGCCTATAAATATGAACGTACCTAGTCTGGGAGAGAACCTTCCCATTTATTCGACCTCCCAATTGGCTTTGAGGAACGGCCAGGACAGGCTGGAAATATGGGTTGCCTACCGGGGCTTTATCTATGACGTATCCAAAAGCAGGCTTTGGTTTCGTGGAATGCATTATGAACATTGGGCTGGACAAGACCTGACCGCGGAATTGGCCGACGCCCCCCATACCGAGGAGGTTTTTTCAAGATTCGAAGTTATCGGCGTATTATTGTAACGCTACGCTTCGATTTCAAACTTACTGAGCTCAGTAAACCGAGCAATCCGCTGGTTGATGAGGCGGGGATCCAGTTCACGGAGCCGTTCAGTGCCGAATTTCTCCACACAGAATGAAGCCAGCGCCGAACCGAAGATAACCGCATTTTTCATGTTATTGAAATTCACTGTACCTACATTAGCCAGGTAGCCTATAAAGCCTCCGGCAAATGCATCGCCAGCTCCCGTCGGGTCGTAAACTTCGGCGAGTGGCAAGGCCGGCGCAGCGAAAACCTGACCCTCGCCAAACAGCAGGGCCCCATGTTCGCCCTTTTTTATAATCAGATATTTCGGCCCTAATTGTAGGATTTTCTCGGCAGCTTTCACCAGCGAATATTCTCCAGAGAGTTGTCGCGCTTCCGCATCGTTTATAGTCAATACATCCACCCGTTTCAGCACACTAAGCAAATCGTCCAATGCGATATCCATCCAGAAGTTCATCGTATCCAGCACAACCAGTTTGGGCTTGTGTTGTAACCGGTCGAGCGTAGTAAGCTGTACCTGAGGGGTCAAATTACCCAACAGCAGGTATTCGCAATCCTGGTAACTATCGGGAATAATTGGGTCAAACTCAGCCAAAACATTCAGTTCGGTAACCAACGTATCACGGCTATTCATGTCGTTATGATACTTGCCCGACCAAAAAAACGACTTCTCACCTGCCTGCACCTGAACACCATCCAGGTTGATTCCTTTTGACCGTAGGATATTCAGGTTGTCATCGCCGAAATCCTCACCTACTACACCAACCAACTTCACGCGGTTATACAGGTATGAGGCAGCCAGCCCCGCAAAAGTTGCTGCGCCTCCAACTATTTTATCCGTCTTCCCAAAAGGTGTTTCTATGGCATCGTAAGCGATGGTTCCGATAATGACTAAGCTCATGGTAATGCTAATTTTCGGCGCAAAGGTATGGCTTTACATCCGCAAATAAAACACAAGAGAGGATAAATCAAATATCATTCAACTCCACTTTCCGATTTTTGGGATAATGATGGGTTTGATTATGGGGATCGTTGGGAATAACTATAACTAAGTAATCGAGAAAGGGCTTAGCTTAAGCTCGGAGACATATAGGCTACGTATAAAGGAAGCTGCCAAGCTATTTGATATAACGGTATACGATCATATCATTATTACTGTATCGGAGTATTATAGTTTGCAGATAACGGGATGTTATAATGGGTATAAAAAAGAGACAGAAAATGAATTTGGCACCCGCTCCGCAGGAGATATTTATCAGGTCAACCAAAAGCTCCCGAACCGGGAGAATCGGAGGCGAAATGGTAGACTATCCATCTTGCGGTCACAATTTGTGACTTCAAGACTAAACGAGCAGCATGCAAAACAGCTTGCCACCCCACACGGACTCCATTGATGGTTGGCGGACGATCCGCTATTTAGCCGTTTCATTCCATTGATTCATGCTGGTGGAGTTTAGATGGTAAAACCCCAAACATTTTCTTGAATGAATCAGAAAAATGAGCCAAACTTTCAAATCCAAGTTCTAAATAAATGGCTGATGGTTTTTTATTGTATTTTTGGATTTGATAATAGGCTTCTTTCAACCGTTTTCTTTGTAACCATTGCCGAGGAGGAACACCAAATACTTTCTGAAAATCACGTTTAAATCCGGCAAGGCTTCTTCCTGTTAATTGGGCAAAGTGCTCAATCGGCACATTGAATTGGAAATTTGACAACATAAATTTCTCCAAATCAATTTTATG
>CAZTJY010000047.1:0-13889 GCA_964613725.1 uncultured Parapedobacter sp.
ATCGCGAAACTCCTTTTCATAGGCTTGGTATATCTCGCGCTGCTCGTCCGCCATTTCGCTATATAACACCTGGTACACTTTTTCGGGCAATTCGGCTGCCACCGCTTTTTTCGTGCGGCGTAATATGAACGGCTGTATTTTCTGTCGCAGTTCCTTTCTCCGCCTTTGATTTTTAAATTGGTCGATGGGTTTGCCATATACATCCCGGAAAAAACGCTTGTCACCCAACAGACCGGGGCAAGCGAACGATAATTGCCCATACAGATCGAATGAACTGTTCTCAAAAGGCGTTCCGCTAATGGCAACGCGATTTCGCGCTTGTAGCAATCTTACCGCTTTGTACCGTTGCGATTCGGGGTTCTTGATATTCTGCGACTCATCCAGGTATACATAATTGAACGCGAAATCCTTAAGGAACCGTATGTCGGACAACAGCGTGGTGTATGAGGTCAGCACTACATCGTAACCGTCGAAAGAGCGTGTGAATTTCGCTCGGTGCGGACCATAAAGCGTGAATACCCGTAAGGTCGGAGCGATCGTGGCCAACTCCCGTTCCCAATTGAAAACCAACGTCGCCGGAACCACAACGAGATCGGCATCCCGCCGGCCGTTCTCGCGCTGTGATAGCATAAAAGCAATGACCTGCACGGTTTTTCCCAGTCCCATTTCATCGGCCAATATCCCACCGAAATGTAACGTATCTAAAAAGGCCAGCCAATTCAATCCTTGGTGTTGGTACCGTCGGAGCGACACGGCGAGTCCTCGTGGCACGGGCACATCCGGTATCTGCTCAAAACTTGCCACACGCTTCCGTAGGTCCCCAATTTCGGCAGCCGCATTCGCTTCTAACGCCGTTTGGTCAAATAAAGTAGCCACTGTTTCGAAATTGGCCTTAGCAAACCGGATGGTTCCATCGTCTACTACTTCCCCCACTTGGAAGTAGGCCGAAAACTTATCGATCCACTCCTGCGGTAGGATACCCTTGGTTCCGTCATCCAGTGCAATGTATTTGCGTTTATTCCGCAACGCGGCTTGAATCTTTTTAAGCGAGACCTTTCTTTTACCATAACGCACGTCATAAGTTGCATTGAACCAGTTTATCCCGCTGATAACCCTAATAGTTATTGAAACCGGGAATGGATTCAAATCGTTGTTGGTCAACTCGTTGAATCCATATACCTCGATAGCTTCTTCCCGCCACCTATCGAATATCGGCAAGAACCATGTCTCGTCCAGGAAGTGCCGCTTATGCAAGTAAAAGTAATATAATTGGTTATCCAATTGCTCGGGCAAGTGTGGGTGTTGTTTGATCAGCAAAGCGATGAACGCCTGTTCGAAATCGGCATTCCTTGGTATGCTAAAATCGTTACCGTTCGCATCGACGGCCGTTAACTGCTTTTCCGTACGGATAGCCACTTCAGCTTCGCCATAACGCACCACGGGAACGATCATCACGTGATCGCCGAAGTCTGATAGGTAAAGTAACCGTTTTGGACGATCGGAAAAACCACCTTCCCGCAGCTGCCCCCATGTGCCCGGCTTCATATCGGGATATTCTATCCGGACGACCGATGACAGTTTATCCAAAAACTTGCGACGAAATTCCCTGTATTTGCTCGCGTGAATAAGTAGCCGGCCTTCCTGTTCTTTCAATAGCGCCACCACGCCCACCAGTGGTTTGCCATCCAGTAAGTACAGGGTGTCTTTAAGCCGCAGAAAGTATCCGAAGCAACGGTGTACCTCATGTAATGGGTATAACTGCCCATCAACTGCAAAATTCCCGGTAATACAATAAAACGCACCTGATGCGCGAATGGACAAACGGACACCACCTGGCGCAAAGGCCACCGCTACTGGCTTCAATGTTTTTGAGGAGATTGTCTCGGCCACCTGGTCATCATGGTAATAGAACGGATAGCTACGACCATGTTTCACAAGGGTCCGCAACACGGTAAAATTGGCGTCAGTAAGGTTGTTTTCGGTGATTTGATGGGTTTCCGCTATCGCTGCATAAAACTTCGCCACTTCAACAGAAGTTGTTGATGCGATCAGCTCAAGGGGCTTCAAGCGGGCAAATGGTGGCTTTAACTTGCCCGTCTTAGTGCGCCCAATATGCATTACGTCTACCCGAACATGCCGGTGATATTTATGTTTGCTCAGTACAATTATCTGATCGCCCGGCAAAGGGTTCGCTCTTGGCTCCTGCTTAGCTTGATTATCAACCTGGCTCCCCAAATCCCTTAATTTCACTGAATTTGGATGGAGTAATCCGGCTATCCGAGGTTCTATTACCACCTGGCCATTAATAAACGTTGGATGGAAGTATCGTTCGAGGTCAGACTCATATTCGAGCCCATAGGCAACGGCGGCTTGTTTGATCCGATGGCGACGCAATTCGGGACGATAAAAAACACCCAATTCATCTCGTCGCAGGATAGCAATTAACACCGCTGATTCCGCCGAGGTGAGCACACCGACCGCTGCGGATGAATCACTCGAAATGGTAAGGCCGCTGCAATCTTGCACCACCACAACCCGTGCCCGGCTTTCATCGGCCGTACGGCAGGAAAAAACACCAGTATCTACCATAATCTTCTCGGGCTGTACCGATAATACGGTACGGGGTGTCTCGATTGATGTTGAGCCTACGCCCGCTAAAGAGATGGCTACTTCAGTCAATTGGTCTATCGTTGTGTTGCCGAAGGTAAAAATATGGGTGCCGTGGCTGTCCATAAGCATGCATCAATCAGCGAGCGGCAGACGCAGGTAAAAGGTCGTACCACTCCCCTTTTTGCTCTCGAAAGTGAGGGTGCCCTTAAACGCTTGTGCATATTCGTGGCATAGAAACAAACCGAGGCCAATACCTCGTTCGTTGTTCGTGCCATATGTCGACCGTGTTTTCAACGTAAATAATTCTGCCTGTTGTGCTTCATCGATCCCAATGCCGCTATCTGCCACCACGAGTTCACATTCCGCTCCGTGTCGGGTGCCGGTTACACGGATATTCCCGCCGGGGAGTGTGAATTTGATGGCATTGGCAATGAGGTTCCGTATGATCAATTGCAACATATCGCGGTCTACCAACGCGTGCAGGGAGTCGTCGATATCTGCTTCAAGCGAAATGTCTTTTTGGCTCGCATAGATCCTTTGCACATCAAAAACCGGTCTCAATACCTGCTGGATGTTATTCCGTACCAACGACAGGCGGAACCCACTCAACTGACTTTGCGACCATACTAACATATTGGATAGCATTTCCTGCGATCCATGGAGTGCATTAGCCAATCCGCTTTCGACTTGTTTACGCTCATCAGCTGTAAGGCGGTCACTCGCCACCAGCCGGATATAGCTATGCAACGATGATAGTGGCGCTTGTAGATCGTGCGAGATAATCGAGAATAATTTCAGCTTTTCATCATTCATCTTTGCCAATGCCAATGATTGTTGTTCCGCAGAACGTTTTTCACGGTTATAAGCTTCCTTAAGGTAACCCAAGCTGAAAAAACAGATGACAATACCGGTCGTATATGCGACGGCCATGTCAACAAACCGTGCCCTACTACTCTCATACGTTACCATAACCAGGTGGGGATAATGGTACTCCACGGCAAGGAGCCCAATAACAACCAATAAAAAGAGCATCAACCAAAGCAGGTAAAGCTTTTTGGGCTACATTATTTTTACTTGGATGAACGCCATAATAAATGACAAAAAGGAAGCACCACCGATTCCCGCACTTAAAAAATAATTGATCGCGAACAGAAAAACGACAGCAATCGACGCTATGGTCACCCCTTCTACCAACCGTTGCCTGAAACGCCCCAAATAATAAACCACACCAATAAACGCGGTAAAGGCAGTAAATATGAAGGCCGTGATTTCCAGCCCAATAAAATAATTGAAAGGGATATTGAAAGCCATAATTACTATGGTTATCAAGCAAACCGAATTCAATAACCGGGTTTCCAGTGGTAATTGCTGGCCACCAACCAAGAATCTCAGCCATTGCTTCGCGGTGCGCTGGTTCTCTTTGGGATAATCAGTGGTCATGGTGCAAAAGTACATAATCTAATCGAAGAAATTTTTTAATTTTAAAGTTAACATTGTCCCATGACGGGTGAAAATGACATCTACCAAACTTAATAAGCCGCCGCATTCCGTAAATATTCCGATATTTGCGTATCCGCGGGTTGTACCGGCCTTGTAGGCGTTGTTCGGATCCGCAGGAAGAGCATGGTTAGCGAAATCTGTCATGTATTTAACGAATAATGGGTATGGTAACAGTAACAGAAAAAGCAAAACAACGTATCCTTGACATCCTAGCCAAGGAAAATTACGACGACACCTATTTCATTCGCGTCGCGGTAGAAAGCGGCGGTTGCTCGGGATTAAGTTATCGCCTGGATTTCGACAATGAGGAGAAAAAGGGCGATCAGCTATTTGAAGATAAGGGCATCAAAATATGTCTCGACATTAAATCATACCTGTATCTGGCAGGTACCGAGTTGGACTATTCGGATGGTCTCAATGGCAAAGGCTTTGAGTTCCACAACCCCAATGCATCGCGCACCTGCGCTTGCGGAGAAAGTTTCGCGGTGTAGCGGTAGCCGTTATTTCAAACTAAACAAATCGTCTATGCCGAGCAGCCGGCGGCACGTAAACCCTTCGGCGTATTTGGCTCCGATGTATTTGCCATATTCCCGGGCCCGCCCCTCGATATATTCCAAAAAATCGGGTTTCGAGATATACGTCTGCGGTTCATCTGATACGTATTCCTCGCTATGGAATTGCGAGCGGTAAGCCTGTATCGACCTGATTTTATCCGGCCAGTGATCGGTCACATCCACGGCAATATCCGGTTTAATGTAATAATCCTGTATCAATTGTAACAGCAACCGCGGCCGGTGCGGCAATTGCGGTGCACCGCCGTCCTCGCTGGTGGTTTTGATTTTACGTAGGCCGGCCAGGAAAACCGCATCATTCACGAGGTCGCCGGCGCGGCCGTGATCCGGGTGTCGGTCTACCAATGCATTGGAAATGATGATGTCGGGACGGTATTTGCGGATCGATTGTATGACCGCCAATTGGTGTGGTTCGTCGTTACGGAAAAAGCCGTCGCGCAAACCAAGGTTCTCGCGAGCAGAAAGTCCTAATATTTCGGCCGCTCGGGCCGCTTCCTCATTGCGCGACTCGGCCGTACCGCGTGTACCCAGCTCTCCGCGAGTAAGGTCGACGATACCCACTTTTTTACCCATTTGCACGTGTTTTATGATGGTGCCCCCGCAACCCAGCTCGGCATCATCCGGATGCACGGCAATGACTAATAAATCCAGTTTGTAGTTATCCATATATTAAAAATACCCGTAAGACGGACGGCGTTCCAGGCTGCGTATAATGTTTTCTATTTCGAAATCCTCTTCTGCGCTATACGTATTTTTGAGGTTGTGGCCGAAAACACGGGCTATCGATTGGTAGAAAAAAGCAGTTATCCCCCCACGTAAATCCTTGACGACTTCATAGCTTGAATTTCCCGTTTGGCGGTCGATAAGTTTAATCAATATTTCCCCTTGTGAAATGGTCAAATTTTTCACTTCGCGATTGAACATATCCTTGATTTCCTTTTCACAAACTTTAACCAACCGCTTTTGTTCGCGCCGGTTATCGGTTAATGCCAGGTCACGGTATAATTGCTGGTATTTGTCTTGTGCGTATTTGGCGTATGGCAATACCTTGATAACGTTATAGCGCAATCGCAAATAACGCGCCTTATCTTCCGGATTCTTGAAAACACGTCTACGTGTTACGGTCACCTCAGGAATCAGCATCCAAGGAACGCGCTCCCCTTCCACCAACGTAGTGGCTACCATGCGTCGCTGGGAGCGCTGGTGCGACAAGCTATCTTGCGCATTCACCTCATTCGCCGACCATACAAGGCTCACGAAAAGTACCCATCGAAGGAAAGCCATAGCATGTATTATTCAATAATTATCCGTACATTTACGCATATACGACTATACAAACTTAGATAAAGTTGCTTTTATATGCAATTATAATCGTGTCAAATAAAAAGCACCTTTATCGGTCTACCCAAGTTATAAGGAGAGACAGCTAGTGTAGCAGAAAATGGAATTTCTTAGTCACAAAGGACAAGGTGATATGTATGAAAGAATTAGTGATTGATTTAGAAGCGGAAAGCAAAGAGATACGCAAGCGATATCGCGCATTATTACGGGCCTGCAAACCCACGTTGCAACGTGGGGACAAACAAATGATAAGGCGGGCATTTGACATGGCGCTGGACAGCCACAAGGATATGCGGCGGAAGTCGGGAGAGCCCTATATTTACCACCCTATCGCGGTAGCCCAGATTGCAGCGGAAGAAATTGGTCTGGGCACGACGTCTATCGTGTGCGCATTGTTGCATGACGTCGTGGAAGATACCTCCATTACATTAGAAGATGTGGAGCGTGAGTTCGGCAAAAAAGTAGCACGTATCATAGATGGCCTCACGAAGATTTCGGGCATATTCGATCCCAACAGTTCCATACAAGCGGAGAATTTCCGTAAAATGCTGCTTACATTGGCAGATGATGTCCGTGTAATCCTTATCAAGTTGGCCGATCGGTTACATAACATGCGTACGATGGACTTCATGCCGCGCGACAAGCAGTTGAAAATAGCGTCTGAAACCTCGTATTTATATGCACCCCTCGCCCATCGACTGGGCCTATATGCCATTAAGTCCGAACTGGAAGACCTTTCCATGAAATATACCGACCCAGACACCTATAAGTTTATAGCAAAAAAGCTGAATGAAAAGAAAGCGGAGCGAGAGCGCTTCATCCATAATTTTGTGGGCCCCATCAAGGAAATACTCAATGAACAAGGCATTAATGCAGCCGTCTTCGGCAGACCGAAGTCCATCTATTCGATATGGAACAAAATGCGGAAGAAATCCATTCCATTTGAAGAAGTATACGACCTGTTTGCCATCCGAATCATCATAGACACTGACCAGGACAATGAAAAAGCAGATTGTTGGAAGGCCTATTCGATCGTGACAGATCTTTATCGGCCTAATCCAGACCGACTGCGCGACTGGGTTTCGTCGCCAAAGGCCAATGGCTACGAGTCGTTACATACCACGGTTATGGGCCCCAAGGGCCAGTGGGTTGAAGTGCAAATCCGGACCATTCGGATGAATGAAATTGCCGAGAAAGGGTTTGCTGCCCACTGGAAATACAAGGAATCCAATTCAGACAGCGGACTGGATCAATGGATACATAAGGTTAGGGAAATACTCAGCAATCCGGAATCCAATGCAATGGATTTCCTCGATGATTTCAAAATGAACCTTTTCTCGGATGAGATTTTCATTTTCACGCCCAAAGGCGCACTGATTCAACTACCCTACAACGCCACCGCCCTTGACTTTGCCTTCGAAATACATTCCGATTTGGGCGCAAGCTGCATCGGCGCTAAGGTTAACCATAAATTGGTGCCGTTAAGCCACCCCTTACAAAATGGTGATCAAGTAGAAATCATCACGTCAAGTAAGCAAACACCAAAAGAAGACTGGCTTAATTTCGTTGTAACCGCCAAGGCCAAATCCAAGATCAAATCAGCCCTCAAAGAAGAAAAAAGACGCATAGCCGAAGATGGCAAAGAAATCCTCGAACGGAAGTTGAAATCGCTGAAAATCACTTATAACACCGATAACATCAACAAACTGACGACATTTTTCAAATTCCCTTCATCCCAAGACTTGTTCTACAATGTCGCAAAGGGCGAAATAGACATCAGGAACCTCAAGGATTTTGCCCATAGCGAAAAATCATCTGAACAGCAAAACGGCCAGCAGTTTGATTCGCATATCAGTGGACTGGTTCAGAAAATCAACAAAAAGGACTACGAAACCTTGCTGATTGGAGATGATTTGCAAAAAATAGATTATACATTGTCTCCGTGCTGTAATCCGATACCCGGTGACGACGTGTTTGGCTTTATCACCGTTAACGACGGCATAAAGATACACCGCACTAACTGCCCCAACGCAGCCAAGCTCATGGCCAATTACGGCTACCGCATCGTCAAAGCCAAATGGACATCGCAGAAAGAACTCGCTTTCCTCACAGGCTTGCGTATAGTAGGTATCGACGACGTTGGGCTGGTCAATAAGATCACCAAAGTCATATCAGATGATTTTAAGGTGAACATTCGCTCGATTACCATTTCAAGCAACGAAGGAATTTTTGAAGGATCCATCATGATTTTCGTCAATGACACCGTGCACTTGGAAAACCTCATCAAACGACTTGCGCAAATCAAGGGAATTACCGGGATTACCCGCTTCGATTCGAACAATTGATACGGTTTGAGACATTTGTATATCAAGGCGATATTGTGTAAATTTGTACGATTAACTTTGGGATAATGACTCAAACGGAAAATTACCAAACGGTAAAAAAGATATTCGAGGCGTACTTGGAAAATAAAAGTCTGCGTAAGACGCCGGAGCGTTACGCTATTCTTGAGGAAATTTATTCTAGGAACGACCATTTCGATGTGGAATCGCTTTATATCCACATGAAAAACAAGAAGTATCGCGTAAGCCGTGCGACGGTGTACAATACACTAGAATTACTTGTTTCTTGCGATTTGGTGACTAAGCACCAGTTTGGCAAAAACATGGCGCAGTTTGAAAAATCTTACGGATACAAGCAACATGACCATATTATTTGTATAGAATGTGGTAAAGTTGTGGAGTTTTGCGATCCCCGCATCCACCAAATCCAGAGTATGGTGGGCGAACTTTTGAAATTCGAAATCAAGCACCATTCCCTAAATCTATATGGCGTCTGTAGTGATTGTTTGGAAAAGAAGGCTGCTCAATCACCAGTAGCTGCCGCAAACCGGAATGAATTGGTTGCATCTAATTAAATGCGCTCCATCGGCCATTTCGAAATAAGGAACCTATAATTTTAAAATAATGTTAGATTTGCGTCAAGTTTGGTCTGCCTCGCGCACGCCATGAAGCATGCGCAAGGCCTGCTATTTCATTCATTATTATTTTTAAATTTTTCAACGCTGATAAACTATGCAAGTTGATGTGCTTTTGGGCCTGCAATGGGGCGACGAGGGGAAAGGCAAGATTGTGGATGTACTTTGTCCGAAATACGATTTGATAGCCCGTTTCCAAGGCGGCCCGAACGCCGGACATACTCTGGAATTTGACAACCAAAAATACGTACTGAACACCATCCCTTCGGGTATTTTTAATAAAGGTACGCTTAACCTTATCGGCAATGGGGTAGTTATCGATCCGATTATCTTGAAAAGGGAACTTGATACCCTTAAGAAAAATGGCTTTGATCCGGTAGCGGACGGCAAACTAGTGGTGGCCCGCAAGGCGCACTTGATTTTGCCAACGCACCAGTTGCTTGATGCTGCATCGGAGAGTAAAATGGGGGCTGGAAAAATTGGCTCTACCCTAAAAGGTATCGGTCCTACGTATATGGATAAAACGGGGCGAAATGGTCTACGCGTAGGTGATACGACATTGCCCGATTTTATGGAACGCTATCAACGATTGGTCGATAAGCACAAGTCCATCCTATCCCATTACGGAGATATTCCCGATTTCGATACACGCGAGCAGGCCTTTTTCGAGGCCATTGAATTCCTTAAAACCATTCCACATGTAGATAGTGAGCATCTGGTAAACCGGTACCTTAACGAAGGGAAAAGCATCCTTGCCGAAGGTGCCCAGGGCACGTTATTGGACATCGATTTCGGTTCCTATCCCTTCGTTACCTCGTCAAATACCACAACCGCAGGTGCCTGTACGGGGTTGGGTATTTCACCTGCAAAAATAGGCGGAGTCATCGGCATTTTCAAAGCTTACTGTACACGGGTAGGCGGCGGTCCGTTCCCTACCGAGCTTGAAAATGAAACCGGGGAAAAACTGCGTCAATTGGGCCACGAGTTTGGGGCTACAACCGGGCGTGCACGGCGTACAGGATGGATTGATCTTCCGGCACTTAAGTACGCAATCATGCTCAATGGAGTCACCGAGTTGGTGATGACCAAAGCCGATGTGTTAAGTGGATTCGACACCATACACGTTTGTACCCATTATATCCAAAATGGGGAAAAGATCGATTACATGCCTTACGACATCATCAGTGTGCCGCCAGAGCCGGTATACGAAGCATTGCCGGGTTGGAATGAAGATTTGTGCCACATTACGGAAACCCATCAAATACCGCAAACGCTTCAAGATTATATCGTGTATTTGGAACGCCACCTCGGTGTACCGATTCGATATCTCTCAGTGGGCCCCGATCGCAAACAGACCTTGGTGTTGAGCTAACTTAACCATGGTAGCGTTAGCGTGTCACTTGGACGATAGTGAGACATTCATTCAGAAGGCGCTGCAATGGGCTGCGCAATTCGAACACGTCTGTTACCTCGACTCCAATGGGTACCGCGATAACCACGGGAAAATCAACGTGTTTCTTGCCGTAGGAGCTGTTGCATCGTTCGAATCAGACGGTGAAAATACGTTCGCAGCCTTACAACAATTCGTAGACGGCCATCCAAATACCTGGATTCCAGGATATTTAGGGTATGATTTAAAAAATGAGCTTGAAGACCTCGATTCGCGGCATCCCAACCGTACCGGGTTTCCGGATGCTTTCTTTTTCGTACCGGAATATACGCTGCTCATCGGACAATTCAATGTCGAAATCAAGGGCCAGGACCCTCAGCGTGCCGTCGATCAAATCCGCGCCAGCCAACCGGTAGAAGAATCACCGGGATTCAAAGGGCGGTTGAAATACCGCATGAATAAGTCGGCGTATTTTGCCGCGTTTGCCGACCTGCAACGCCACATCCGCCAAGGCGGCGCTTATGAGGTGAACCTTTGCCAGGAATTCTATGCCGAAAAGGCGAGCCTCAACCCACTGGCGGCATATCGCCGACTGAATGAGGTTTCACCCACACCTTTTTCATGTTTCTTTAAATTCGGACATCACTATATCCTATCGGCCTCGCCCGAGCGCTTTTTGTCGAAAAATGGCAATAAGTTGCTCTCCCAACCCATCAAAGGCACCGCACCACGAGGTACGGATGCCATCGAGGATGAACGGATAAGGACCGCATTGGCTACCAATCCCAAGGAAATCAGTGAAAACATTATGATTGTCGACTTGGTGCGGAACGACCTTACTCGAAGTGCTGCACCCGGTACGGTCAAGGCTGACCAACTGTTGCAAATCCACAGTTTTAAACAGGTACATCAACTGATCTCGACCGTTACGTGTGAAATCCGGCGCGATGTAGGCATGGTAGAAACATTGCAAAACACTTTCCCTCCCGGTTCGATGACTGGTGCGCCAAAAATCAGTGCGATGAGGTTAATCGACCAGCATGAAAACAGTCGCCGGGGTGTGTATTCAGGTGCGTTGGGCTATTTCAGCCCCCAGGGTAATTATGATTTCAGTGTGGTTATCCGCACGCTTTTGTACAATGCCGAGAACGGTTATTTGTCATTCCATACCGGCGGAGCCATTACCGACAATGCAGATCCGGAAAAGGAATACAACGAGTGCCTTCTAAAGGGAAAAGCCTTGTTCGAGGTGCTTAAAAGTCAGTGATCTCAGAGCTTTCCCACAATTACCTTCACCATCTTGTCGTAATCCAAATAATCGTTGGCCAGTCGTTGCACCTCTTCTTTCGTGATTGAATTCACCACGTCGGTATAATAGTCGTAATAATCCAAACTGAGGCCCGAAAAATAAACATTCTTGAATTTGTCGGCGTGTGAAAAGACATTCTCTAAACTGCCCAACATGGCTCCCATCATGTAGTTGCGTACCAACGCCAATTCGGCTTCGGGCACCGGCTCATCACGCAACCGCTGAATTTCCTTTTGGATCTCCGCGAGGGTCGACCCCGTAACATCCACTCCAACTTCCGATGCGATGGTAAAAAATGCCGCATGCTTTAACGACACTAAACCTGAACCAATGCTATAGGTATAGCCCTTATCTTCCCGTACATTGGCCATCAACCGTGAACCGAAATAGCCACCGAGCAAGGTGTTAACCACCTGCAAACCCGGAAAATCACGGTGTGACCGTTGGATGGTCGGATTGCCTAGTCTAATCGCAGATTGTAAAGCATCCGGTCGCGTTATTACAATGGGATCCTGCTTCGGCACCGGAGCTACCGTGAGCGACGCATCATGTGATATAGCCTCTCCTTCATCCGCCCATTTACCCCCGAAAAGGCCTTCCAACAAAAGAATTATCTCATCCGTTACTTTCCCAGAAATAATCAGTATACTATTTTGCGGCCGATATTTCCTCCTAAACAGTTTCAGCAAATCCTCACGAACAATTCGCTCATAATCAACAATATTTGGAGTATATCCATAGCGAGTTTCTCCAAATATAGCGCGATTGAATTGGCGTCGCGCCACAAAACTATTCTTCTTTAGCGAAACCTGTAACTTTTGGATGTTGTTGCGGACATAAGTGGCCAATTCACTTTCTGGGAAAACCGATGTTGTGAGGATTTCCTGTACGAGCGGCAACAACGAAGGCAGGTGCTTATTGAGCGAAAATAGGGTTAACGACGACTGGTCGTGCCCAAACGATGGTACCAAGTACGCACCATGGAAATCCACGTGTTCGGCAAGCTGGGCACTGTTGTGCATAGAAGTACCTTCCAATAACATATCGCATACACTCATATTCAGCAAAGCGCGGTCTTCAGTTTCGAAGACGTTGCCTGCTATCCATTCGACCCGCACCAGTTCCTGCTCGCCCCCATCAAAGACGAAAACTTCCAAGCCGTTGGGGAAAATCAACGGTTGGGGTTTAATCAAATCAAACCGTGTGGTTGCAAAATGGGTAGGTGCTATCGTTCTATTGAGCATGAGTATTGCTTAAATAAACCAGGGTAGATGAATTTTCTTTCCTAAATAGTTTTTGGGCCTGTTGTTGAATGGCTGCCGCGGTAACGGCGAGGTACCGTTCCGTTTCGTGGTTAAAACGATCCGCATCGCCCAGCAATTCAAAGTACGCGAGGTTCATGGCCTTCTCCAATATCGACATCTCAGCGAACACCATGGTCGACTCGATCTTGTTTTTCACCTTTTCCAATTCGTAAGATTCGATCGGGTGGGCACAGAGTTGTTCAAGCTGCTCCCAAATCGCATTTTCAGCGATGTCTATTTGCACCCCCGGTAGTGGCTTCCCTTCTATTACCACCAAGCCGGGATCGATACTTCCCATTTGGTAAGCGTTGATTTCACTGAACAATTCATTCTCTTTTAGTAACCGACGGTAAAGACGCGACGAGGGGCCTTGTGAAAGCAGGTCGGTAATCAAATCGACCGTGTAGTAGCTGTCATCATTACGTGCTGGACTATGGAATGCGATGTAAATGGCGTTTTGCGGCACGTCGGCGTGCACCAGTTCCCGGCGAGCCTCCAATTGCTCGGGCTCACATGGTAGCTGGCGCAACGGTTTACGGCCAGCGGGTATATCACCAAACCATTTCTCCGCAAGGGCCTTCACGGTATCGGTTTCTACATTTCCGGCCACTACCACATAGGCATTTGCCGGTGTGTAGTAAGTAGCGAAGAAATCCTTTACATCTTCCATTTTCACCTCCTCAATGTGGGCAAGTTCCTTACCAATAGTTGCCCACTGGTAGGGGTGCACTTGATAAGCCATAGGCCGTAACCGGAGCCACACATCGCCGTACGGTTGGTCGAGATATCGTTGTTTGAACTCCTCACATACCACATTCTGTTGTACATCGAGGCTTTTCTCACTGAATGCGAGCGATAGCATCCGATCACTTTCCAACCAAAAAGC
>CAZTJY010000047.1:13899-27605 GCA_964613725.1 uncultured Parapedobacter sp.
CCGGAAGGGTAATGTAATAGTTGGTGATATCATTGCTGGTAAAGGCGTTATTCTGTGCGCCAGCGGCCTGCGCGGGCCCGTCGAAATTCGGGATATTCACCGAACCACCGAACATCAGATGTTCGAACAGGTGGGCAAACCCGGTCCGCTCTGGATTTTCATCGCGCGCGCCGACATCATACAATATATTGACTACGGCCATAGGTGTGGCGTTATCCTGATGTACTATAACGCGTAGGCCGTTAGCCAGCGTAAATCGATCGAAAGAAACCATTCGCTTAATTTGATATGATAAATTGTCAATATGCCAACCAATCGACCCCCTGTTTGAGCATCGAAAGGGTAAAGGCCTCCGCGCTACCCGGGGCAGGTTTGAAGTCGTATGCCCATTGAGCCTGTGGCGGCAAGCTCATCAAAATGGATTCGATACGACCATTCGTTTCCAATCCGAACTTCGTTCCCGCATCATATACGAGGTTGAACTCGACATATCTCCCCCGTCTCAAGTACTGCCACTGCTGTTCTATCTCGGTAAATGTTTGATGACGGTTCCGGCTTACCAACTCCGAATAAATAGGTATGAATGAGTTGCCCAACGCACAGGAAAACCCAAAAATATCCGACCATGACATAGCCGTTTTATCGGGGGTAAGCCGATCATAAAACACACCGCCTATGCCACGGGTTTCCTGACGATGTTTGATGTAAAAATAGCGGTCGGCATGGGCTTTGAACTCGGGATAGAATGTTGGGCTATACCGGTCACAAACCGCCTTAAGCGATCGATGGAAGTAGGAGGCGTCCTCCATCTGCACGTAGTGTGGGGTAAGGTCTATGCCCCCGCCAAACCACCTAACTTCGTCATTCAGTTCGAAATACCGTATATTCATATGAATGATGGGTACGAATGGGTTGTTTGGATGGATGACGATGGATACACCCGTCGCAAAGAACTGTTCGTCATCTACTTTGAACGCCACCTTCACTGGATCGGGCAAAACGCCATGCACGGCAGAAAAATTCACGCCGCCCCGTTCAATCACGTTTCCTTCTTGGATGATACGCGTACGTCCGCCGCCGCCACCATCACGCTGCCACAGTTCCTCGGCAAAGGTAGCACCTCCATCCAGCGCTTCCAGCCCGCTACATATTTCATCTTGTATCGTCTGGTACCGCGCCGCTATATCTTTTCTATCCATACTTATCGGATTTCGTTTTAATAACCTACGGCCACGTCGTCGCCACGTGGGTCCGCCCCACCCTGCAATGTCCCGTCAGGTAGCACCAAGATGGCATCCACACGACCGATGGCATGCCTGTTAACCAACTTATAACCCGTGGTTGACAAAGCGTGGCGAACAGGCTTGCCGATTGCCTCCTTCTCTACCGCTACTTCGGCAGGCAGCCATTGGTGATGGAACCTTGGCGCCGACACCGCTTCCTGCATATTCATGCCGAAGTCCACAACATTTAGGATGGTTTGGAACACCGAGGTCATGATCGTGGACCCTCCGGGTGTACCTACCACCATAAACAACCGGCCGTCCTTTTCAACGATGGTCGGCGTCATGGAACTTAGCATCCGTTTACCCGGTTCGATGGCGTTGGCTTCTCCGCCAGTTAATCCAAACATATTCGGTGCCCCCGGCTTAACAGAGAAATCATCCATCTCATTGTTCAATAGAAATCCCCCACCCGCTACGACAACTTGCGAACCGTATGAACCGTTGATTGTCGTTGTGATCGCAACCGCGTTGCCATCCTCATCTACGATAGAAAAATGCGTAGTTTCCTCACTTTCTGTCCTCGGTATCTCGCCCGCATAAATGTCGCTGCTGAAGGATGCATGCTGAAAATTCATATTCCGCATACGATCAGCATTATAGGTGGAGTCAATAAGCATTTCGCTCGGAACGTCATAATAGTCGGGATCACCTAAATGGGTCGCACGATCGGCATATACCCGGCGTTCGGCCTCGATCATCACACGCATGGTCGAATCGCGCTGGAACCCCCATTGCGAAAGTGGATAACCTTCTACCGATTTCAGCATGGCTATCAAGGCAATACCACCGCTGGATGGTGGAGGCATAGATACAACACGATACCCCCGGTACGTCGATGCCACCGGTTTGCGCCACTTCGCTTCGTAATTTTCCAGATCGTGGTGGCTGATGATGCCATTTCCGGCCGCCATTTCGGCTACAATGTAATCTGCGATCTCGCCCTCGTAAAATCCAGCCCTCCCTTGCTGGCTAATCAACGTCAGCGTATGCGCCAGTTCGGGCTGCACCAACGTGTCACCAGCTACCCAATCAGTGGCTTTTACGAAAGCCGTTCCTTCCGGGTTATATCTCTCGAAGCTTTCTTTCCGGCGATTTAGTTCGCCCGCCTGCATTGCCGTAATGGCAAATCCCTGTTCCGCCAAACGGATAGCCGGCTTCAGCAGTGCGGCCCAGTCTAGTTTTCCATAGCGGTCATGCGCTTTCACCATTCCATCTACCGACCCGGGTACTCCGGAGGCGAGCTGCCCGCGCAAACTAAGGTCTACAATTGGGTTACCCTCCTCATCAAGGTACATGTTGGTCGTTGCTGCAGCAGGGGCCGCTTCGCGGAAATCCAGCGAGGCAAATTCACCATCGGCGCTTCGGTATACCATAAAGCCGCCACCGCCAATATTACCAGCATTAGGATATACCACAGCCAGCGCAAACTGCACTGCTACCGCCGCATCCACAGCATTGCCACCATCTTTCAATATCTGCAACCCCACAGCAGAGGCCTCCGGATGCGCCGTTACCACCGCCGCATGCTCGTATGAGCTAGGTGATGTTCCATCGTGGGGTGCACGGCATGATATAAACCCGCAACATGCAAAGGCAATCAGGGTAAAGGCCCGCGCCCTATTCTTGGTTCCCGTAAATGACATCGTTCAATTAAGTTAATTTATCGGCTAATATTTTCATTTCCCTTACAGGTTGCTGCTGCTCGTACAACACGCGATACACCGCATGACAAATAGGCAAATCGATGGCGTGCTTACGGCAAATCTGTTCGATGCAATAAGACGCGTAATAGCCCTCTGCAACCATGTTCATTTCCAATTGGGCAGATTTGACGGTATAGCCTTTGCCAATCATATTTCCAAAGGTACGATTCCGGCTGAATTGTGAATAGGCAGTTACTAATAAATCACCCAAGTAAACGGACTCTTTGATATCTCGTGCTATGGGATGTACCGTATTGACGAAGTGTGCCATTTCACGCAAGGCATTAGACACCAATACGGCCTGGAAATTATCGCCGAATCCGACGCCACGGCATATCCCCCCGGCGACGGCGTAAATGTTCTTAAGTACCGCCGCATATTCGGTCCCGTAGATATCGTCAGAAACATTGGTTTTGACGTAACGGGTACCTATCAAATCTGCTACCGATGTAGCTACATTGACATTTTGCGAAGCAACGGTAAGGTATGAAAGCTTTTCGAGGGACACTTCTTCGGCATGGCACGGACCGCCGATGACGGCAATGTTTTCGATAGGTATCCTGAGTTGTTCCTGAAGATAGTCTCCAACAATCTGGTTTTCGTCGGGCACGATGCCCTTGATGGCCGACACGATGATTTTGCCCCGTAACATCTCCGGGGTTATGCCACGTAAGGCATCCTTCAAAAACGCAGCTGGTGTGTTCAGTATTAAAATATCGGCGTGTTCAACGACGACGCGAGCCTCGACGTGGATATGACGTTTGGGAATTTTTACGGTAACCGCACTCAGGTAGTTGGGATTGTGTTTATAAGTACGGATATAGTCTGCCGTTTGCCGGTTGCGGACCCACCAATGTATGGCTTTATCCACGTCGTTATCACCCAACATCTTTACCATAGCTGTCGCCCAACTTCCACTCCCTATTACGCCAACTATTCGCTTTTCAATTACCATAAATTTCTTTTATCCCAGCATCAGCGATTATCCAATCATCAACCGCCAACAAAAAAAAGCCCCTCAATTCAACATCAAGAGGCTCGACCGTACGCCAATCAGGATTCGAACCTGAGACCGACGGTTTAGAAAACCGTTGCTCTATCCAGCTGAGCTATTGGCGCGCCCAATTTCCGCTGCAAATTTAGTTAAAATTGTTAGAATATATCAACTATAAATACTTCCGTCTACGTAAGTAATGTTGACCTATTGCTAGTACCAATAAGAATAGGCATGGCAGGCCCACGTTCATCCATTGCCAAAACATGCGCTCCTCCTGTACCTTGGCATCATTCAATAAGCGTAACTTTAGCTCCTTCGCCCGCAGGCCAATGATGGCCGCGTCGCCAGTTAGGTAATCCACTGCATTCAGGAGGAAAGCCTTATTGCCATACTGTTGTTCGGTATACCGGTCCCAGCCGAGTGGATAGGGAGATCCATCCGTCGCGTTAATTTGCCCGCTGAATACATCGCCATCAGCAATCGCTATCATCTTAGCCGGTTCGCCCCTTCGCGGCGTTGTCATTCCTTCCGGAATCCCCGATGGAATTGGGCGATCGGCAAAGACGGAAGGGAACTCACCTTCCGACAATGTCGCTACTACATAGCGCCGGCTGCTGAATGACGCTGGCTCTGGCTGCTCGGCCGCCTGCTGCAACGATATGACAACCGGCACGGGAAATATACGTGAAAATGGCGACGATGTAAGCAGGATGGTTTTATGTATTCCGGGTACGGCAATGGTGTCTATCGTACCTGCAAACTCGCTGCGTATGCCATCGAGGTTCCTCACAATCGGTTGGTCGTCGTTGGGGACAAAAACCGGATAGAATGGCCAAGACACGAGTTCGATGGCTGATTGGTTTGTTGTACGACCTACAGTGAGCGGTATCTTGGCGCTGTTCAGGTCGGCTACGAGATCGTAGTTAAACCGTATGCCGTAAGTAAACAGGAGGTCATCGAGCTGGAGGTGTCGCGCTACCGCTGTTTGTTGCCCGTCCCGCCGTAAACTATCCAAGTGGGCGTCTAACTGATCGATTGCCCAAATCACGTTTCCCCCTCCCATCACGTAGTGGTTGATTTTGTATTTTTCCGTCTCTGAAAACGGTTTCGTTGGCTTGGCGATGATGAGCGCACCTAACTTGCTCAGTCCATCCATAGTGATGCTGTCTAAATTAACGAACCCCACCTGATAGCTGCTCATTAAACTTTGGATGGCATCGTACAGTTGGAGGTTTTCGAGCTCACCATGGCCCTCGGTAAAACCAATAAGCGGCCTTCCACCACCTGCGGCTTTACGGATTGCAGAAACCAACGCATATTCCAGGTTCTGGATGGAATTGTTCAATGCCTTTTCGTGCGATTGGCCCATCCGACTTTGCAATAGGTTGACCGGGATGTCCGTATCTCCTGCCGTTACCAACCCTGCCGGATACACCAACTGTTGCGAAAGCCCCGCGTCTGTACGCACATTCAGGTTAGTTGGCATGATGCCATGTTGGGCGAGCGCCTCGGTATTATCGCGTTGTTGTTGTGCGGTGCCGTCTAGGGGATCGACAACAGAGAAACTCAACATGCCAGACGAATAGCCCTGCATATCGCGGAGCATGTCGGTAGTGGCACGTTTCAGGCGTTCAAATCCGGCTGGCAAATCGCCATCCAGCAATACGGTGACATGGAGTGGGACCTGCAGCTTGCTTATCGTTTCGATTGTAACGGCCGATAACGTAAACCGCTTGTCGGCTGTGAGGTCGATCCGCCAAAAAAACCAAGAAGCAGAGAGATTAATGGCGATAACACCGGCGAGAATAATCAGTGTACGTGGGGCTGCGGCCTCGGACTTCCTATCTCGGAGCAACCAGGTATACGCGGCTAGCAGAAAGACAAATACCACGCTTAAAAAATAAACGAGGTCGCGACTATCCAATACCCCCCGACTAAGTGCATCGAAATGAAATTGGATACCAAGGGACGCGATGTAATAGGCATGTTTAGAAAACATGGTCAATTCACTTATTGCGCCAAAAGCATAGAAAAGTACGAAACACCCAAAGAACGCGATGAGAAAAGCAGCGATAATATTCCGGGTCAGCGCTGACGATAATATGCCGATGGCACAAAAAGCAGCACCTAATAAGAGCAAGCCGATATAAGAACCAATAGTTGCGCCTGTGTCTATGTTCCCTGTCGGCATTGCCAACTGATAAACGGTAAAATAATAGACCGCGGTGGGAATCAATGCCAACAACACGATGGTGACACTACCGAGAAATTTACCCATCAGGATGTGAGAAATCAGTATCGGTCTTGTAATCAGTAATTGCCAAGTACCATCGTTTTTTTCCCCAGCGATGCTCCACATCGTTATAGCAGGGATTAAAAACATAAAAAGATAGGGGCTTAGCCGGAAGAAATCATCGAGTGAAGCATAACCGGAATTCAAAATGCTCGTATCGGGAAATACCCATAGTAATAAGCCGGTAGCCAACAGGTACAGTCCTATCGCCAGATAACCTGTCAAGGAACTGAAAAAAGCCGAGATTTCTTTTATATAGATGCTAAGCAAACCACTTGATTTTTGATGGTTCGAAAATAGGAAAACACAGCGACAACACAAACAATCGAGACTTACTACACCCTATCCACCTCATAATGTAGCCGTTGTCAAAAAAAGAACAATTGAATTTGCAAAATGTACAAGAGTTCGTACTTTTGCGCTCGGAAGGTTGGCAGAGTGGTCGAATGCGGCGGTCTTGAAAACCGTTGACTGTCACAGGTCCGGGGGTTCGAATCCCTCACCTTCCGCCAAACAAAATGAAGCCCCTCGTTTAAACGAGGGGTTTTTTCGTTTAACAGGCGAGCCAAGCGCGCTTGAGCGAAGCCGGTTAAACAAAAAAGGAATGAGTGTAGGGAATGGCTTCATTTTGGGTGAAGCCCCCCACTCGGGATGGCTGCGGCCTTTGTACCTGGGGCTTGCGGGTTGGAGCAATCCCTCACCTTCCGCAAAGCAATAGCAAGCCCGACGAAAGTCGTTTTTTTTTGTTTAAAGGGTTTGTCAAACTTGCTTGCGCAAAGCATTAAACGAAAAAATATATTACCGCGTCGAATGGCTTGCAGTTGGTTTGAAGCCTCCCCAATGCGGGGTGGTTGCGGCGCTGATGTTGGTTGCCCCACACCCCTCCGGGTCAGGATTCGAAATGGATTCGGTATTTCGTCTAGTCTTCGATGGGATTCGTATTGCGCTCAGACTAGACTCCGATTGGCACCGCCAGTAGAAGTGCAATACAAGCCAGCACGGAAAGTAAACTTATCACCGAAGGCGACTCGAAGCCGTCTCGACGTAGACCCACCTCCACCCTTCCCTCAAATATCGTTTTTTTTCCGTACGGTTACTGCGCACCGTTGAACAGCCGTCTTTTGGCCATTAACCGAGAATACTGGGATATCACACAGACTCTTTGGCCTACCTTTGCGGATTTGGAACTATTGAAGAAAGTTCTTGAGCAGCGTACTTGGAAAATTTGATTTTCGCTTTAGATAAAAATTAGCGGTATGGTATAAACAAAAAAGTTTTCCTCATGGGTGCTGAGTTATGGCGGAAACTTATCATCATTTATCGATAGGAGATACCAATAAATCAGTAATTTTTTACAAAATTTGTACACCTAAAAGTTAAGCAGCTAATAACATACTGATAAACGGGTAAACCATGATATACAGGAAAATAGCCTACAGCGATTTAGAAATATCAGCCATTACTTTCGGGGCCTGGGCTGCCGGCGGATGGATGTGGGGAAGCACAGACAGAAACGATGCCATTGAAGCGATAAGAGCTGCTTATGATATGGGCGTAACATCTATTGATACAGCTCCGATTTATGGGCAGGGTGCCAGCGAAGAAATCGTAGGCGAAGCCATAAAAGGAATTGAGCGCGACAAGCTGCAGGTGTTAACCAAGTTCGGAATGCGCTGGGATTTGGCTCAAGGCGATTTTGCAATGCGCACCATGAATAACGATGGCAAAGCAATTGATGTTTACAAATTTTCCGGAAAAGACAGTATAGTTTACGAATGCGAGCAAAGTTTGAAACGCTTGAGAACCGATTATATAGATTTGTATCAAATTCACTGGCCGGATTCGACAACGCCGATTGGCGAAACATTTGAAGCTGTCTCCCGATTGATCGAGCAAGGGAAAGTACGGTATGCCGGCGTTTGTAACTACAATGGGGCACAAATGGCCGAAGCGGAGAAAACGTTGAAACTGGTTTCCAACCAGGTTCCGTTCAGCATGGTAAACCGCGGCATTGAAAAAGAAACTGTCCCCTACTGCATCAAAAACAACAAATCTATTTTGGCTTACAGCCCGCTGCAACGCGGCCTGTTAACCGGGAAAATCACGGCCGATTACAAATTCCGGAAAGGCGACAACAGAGGGGGACTTCCGTTCTTCCAGCCAGATTTTATTGCAAAAGCCAATCGATTGTTAGCCGAAATCAAGCCGATTGCTGAAAGACACCATGCCACGTTGGGCCAACTGGTTTTACGCTGGACGATTGAAAGACCGGGAATTACCATCGCTTTGGCTGGAGCAAGAAACGCGCAACAGGCGATAGAAAATGCAAAGGCAATTAAAATCAACCTTTCCGATGAAGAAATCGGCCGCATCGATGGTTTGGTAAATGCTTTTTCAGCCGCTACAATTGGTAAACCCGAGGTAAGGAATTGAGTCTTATATCAAAAAAACGGCCTTATATCCGATGGAAATGTGGTACGATAGTGGGCCGACGATGGGATTCTAACAGACGACCTACGCATTACGAATGCGTTGCTCTACCATGATAAATTATTGGTTTTCAGTGCAGTTTTGTTCATATGAGCCAAACTATGAGCCAAAATGCAACCATATGAAATAAAATCCTATTGCCCAACAGACCTAAGTAAACGTGTTTATCTTGCTATATATGTTGATGGCCAAAGATACAGAGAATACAATGGCAAGAAGATAAAAGTCAACCTACAACCCAACAGGGCCAAATCTCTTAAAAACCGCAGGAAATTATTAGGGGACTTGGAATTTGAGTTCCGTAAAAAATTGGATGACGGTAGCTATCAGATATTACCACCATCCATCAGGATTAGTCACCCGATTAAAGGCAGGATACCCGAAGCCAAAGATAAACCTGCGCATCTACTAAGGGAAGAAGAAGAGACCATCTACTATGAGCGTATGGCATTCATCTTGGAGATTCCAACAATATCGGACACGATTAACGGAAACCCACTATCACTTACTATAGGTGGTATCAAAGCCCACAATCAGGATAACCTATATGCTAGAAAAGGAGCAGAAGAACATTTCAAATTGTTCATCGGATTCCAGAACAGGGTTTGTACAAATATGTGTGTATGGACAGATGGCACCAAGGAAACATTAAGGGTTAGGAGCATTGATGAACTTACAGAGGCCATAATCGATGTTATCAGCAGCTATGATGCCGAACGCCACTTAGACAGGCTATCGGGTTTTACAGACTATAATATCAATGAGAGCCAATTTGCTTATTTGATAGGCAGGGCAAGGATGTACCAGCATATACCAGTCCACCAGAAGAAAAATTTACCACAATTACTGTTCGGGGACAACCAGATTGGTATGGTCGTCAAGGAGTACTATAACGATGAAGCCTTCAGCAGGGAAGACGACGGGAGTCTCAATCTATGGAAACTGTATAATCTGTTCACAAGCGCCAACAAAAGCAGCTACATAGACGGCTTTCTGAACAAGGGATTGAATGCCTACGGTTTTGTCAGTGGCATCAGGGAAGCGATGGATAATGGCGGGGATAATTGGTTCATGCTATGATTGATTCGGTAGCCTGTATGGAAATTTCATATGGGCTACCATTATCTACTTCTATAAAAATAAAATTTATTATGGACGGATACCGTTTATACAAATACGTTGACAACAAAAGCATACTGGTCATCAAATCCAATGGGAAACTGGTCAGGGTCTATTGCCCATTTCCGGTGGTGGATGAAAAGCAAGTGGTTTTGACAGTGGAGGCAATCATTGAAGGAAATGACGGTTTTCCGTACTATCTGATTGATGGCTCATATTACAAATATAGCTTATTTTGCATTTTATCCTGCTGATTCCACCCGTTAGAACCGATACCGTTATCCATTTGTAAACAAGATAAACCATCATAAAGATATTTAGCTGCCAGCTATATGTATTCAGGCTTTGTTTTTTTGATAATACTTCCTAAATTGCGTCAGTAATTAACCAAAACAGGAGGTAATCAACTACGGAAATAAAACAGAGTTAATCTGAAACATACATATTTAGCGTTAGCTATCGGTTCTTGTACTCGGAAATCCTAGGAAAATTTCAATTTGCAGCAAGGACAGATGGGACAACGCCTACGTAAAAGCGTAGGTGCTTGTCTGTCTGTTGCAAAGGGTTCTCCTAGGTACCTCTGAGTGCAGGCATGATAAGTTACCTGCGCTTTTTTCTTTAGAGGCCCAGCCGACTTAATAGCTTAAACCGTTAAAATCAAAACTCAAATTCTTACCCTTCATTTAAATCTATGGAAAATCTTGGAGCCATTTTAGGCTACTTAGCAGGAAATATTGTTGGAGCAGGCATCGTTGGCTGGTTAGTTTACTCATTCTATGATCTGTTACGCTATTTATTATTTCTATTGGTAAAAATTAAAAAAGAAAAACAAAAACTAAAACCTAGGTATAGAGTATTGAAATGCATATTAATTGGACTACCTATAACAATCATCGGAGGTCAATATAAGGCCTTTGAAGGAAATATCTCGGCAACAATTCTCTTATTATCAGTCTCTATTGCTTGGTATATAGTTATTTACAAAATTTTTCCACTAGTGTCCCACTAAAATTGGGAGGTTGTTAAAAATTAAAAATATCATTGCCCAGTATGTCTGAAACGCACTTTTGCTTTGAGAAATATCGTTCCACAAAATGAAGTCCGTTTAGTTAAAAACCCCATGCAATCATTTGTAAATCAACTATTAGTAGCTCGTTTCTTGAATTTTAACGGGACACTAGTGAAATTTTTCATAGAATAAAGACTATATAGGCTATTGTCTCTATTACCACCGTATATATTATGATTAAATAAAAAAGATACTATGGAAATGAAAGTATTTGAAGGAGACTATTTGGATGGAAGAAAAGTAGGATTTGGAATATTACCCTCACGCATCTTACAGTATATAGACGATAACAATATTGATGAAGCGACTATTCTCGATGCACTTAACAAGTTAATGGTCGTTGAACTGTACAATGCGGGTATGGCAAAACTATTTTTCAAGATGGGGGAATATGAAGACAGCTTTATCGCCGATATTGGGCAAACAACCGACTTGATTAGGGAGTATAAGATTATGAATGTTTCGGAAAACATAGATCGAAAAGACGGTAAACAACAACTTGTTTTAATAGTAGATATGGCCCGAATAGAGCGCATTCTTTTTGAAAATGATAGAGGAATTGTATGGACTAACACATTTAAAGATTATGGTTTTGATCGGTTTATATTCCCTGTTAAAACATTGGATGCAATGAATTTGTTGGATAATCCATCAGAAAATAAGTTTATCTATTTTAGTAAATTCATTCGCAGAAATATCCTCTTTGACGGTAAACCACAGTATGCCTACTTTTATAGTATTGAAAGTAGGTTAGACGAGGGTTTCAGTAAATTGAATTTAACAGCAAAAAAGAGGGGGGATATTGAAAATGAGGAAATACATTTTGATTTCCTTACTAAGACCATCGATGGGTACTATGTGTATCTGACCCAAAATAATTTTAGGGTCTTTAATGATTTTGAGATGATTATTGATACCACTCTTCAATTAATTGAGAACACTTCGTTTACGATTACTTATGTCGGAAGCTATAATGATGGACGGAACTTTAGGCTTGTTACTGCAGGTAACATAACGGAGCAAATCATGAAGGCACGTGGTGAATTGCCAATAATAACACTAGCTAGTATGTACCCAAATGGGTATGCGGTTACTTGTAGTTATTAGGTTGCTAAATTCTCATCTTTCATATGCTCACAATTATGAGTTTTAGTCAATCGTTGCAATATCATTTTCCCCAAAGTAACCTAGACGCATCCTTATGTGAAGTTTGGGCAGATTATGAATTGCATATATGCACTTGGTTGGGATATGACAAGCATTCCAAACAAGAATTACAGAAAGTGGCCAAATTAGCAGCCGATGTATTTGAGGATTTGTTTTTAGGGTATTCAGAGCCTTTGTACGCCTTGATTAATCAATGGGATACGCGTAGGGATATTTATATGTTTAATCAATTTAAGAGGCTTAATGAGAGCAATTACAAGACTTGGGAATCATTTGATGAAACTCATGAGATAAAGCGGGAGCAAATCATTATTGAAACCACATTGGATAACATCAACTACAAAAATATTTTGAACAAATTTGTAGAAAGAGATTATGACGATACTCCCGACTTAGTAACCAGCAGGATATATTTTATCCAACCTGAAAAGCATATGTATTTCCTGTACTTTGATGGCGAAGTTTGCGTAGGAAGCAAAGATGTAACCAAGCTGATCCAGTATTACCATAAATACTATCGATGTATCAATAACACGAAGAAAACAGAATTTGAACAATTTATTCTATAAATCAATAAATTACCACCATGAACACATCATAAAAAGTGAGCCAAAAGTGAGCCAAAACCGAGAGTTAACAACTATATTTTTTAATTACTCATAGACAATACAAGCACATTAAATCCAATAAAAAATCCCTACTATAGTAAAACAGAGGGATTTGTATGAGTTTAATGAAGAGCCGACGATGGGATTCGAACCTACGACCTACGCATTACGAATGCGTTGCTCTACCAGCTGAGCTACGTCGGCATCGGCGCTTTTTGCCGATGCAAACATACATAAACTTGCTTTTTTCTACAAGAATTTTCGATTGCTGTCATGCTAACGCGGTCGTTAGCTTAATTGTTGTATTTAAGAGTTTAGAAATCGGGCAAATAGCCTTGGCTTTTTCTGCTATATCGATAAATTCAGGTTCTGAAATACCCTCAACCGTCCCCTTAAGGTCCAGTTGTACGGACGTGATACTTCCATCTTCAAAAGTCACTTGGGCATCGGTATGGAGGTCAGTAGGGTCATAGCCGTTTTCACTGAGGAGGAAGCTGAGCTGCATCGTGAAACAACCCGCGTGTGCTGCCCCAATCAGCTCCTCGGGGTTGGTCCCTACCCCGTCCTCGAAACGGGTTTTGTAGGAATATGCGGTCTGATCCAATACGGTGCTTTGCGTACTGACGGTACCGCTGCCGTCTTTTCCTGTGCCCTTCCAATGGGCACTTGCCTTTCTCGTAAATTTCATTCGGAAATAATTATTAATTTATTGTCTGTTTTCATAAGCATTAATGAATGCTTCGCAATTTGTTCTTGAATGGCCTCGTGGAACCTGCGTTTCATCGCCTTTTGTGCCAGGCGCTGACATAGTAGGTTTCACCTGTTTATTTTTGGTAAAACACACAATCCCGTGAAATTGTTTATAAATTCGCAAGATGGATAGGTTGATCTATTTCGACAACAATGCAACCACGCCGTTAGACCCGGAAGTACTAGAAGTGATGATGCCCTATTTAACCACGCATTATGCCAAT
>CAZTJY010000048.1:0-26335 GCA_964613725.1 uncultured Parapedobacter sp.
CCGCAAGATGTGTACGGCTGGTGCGGGTTTATAACCGTAGATAACGCCTACAAGCCGTCGTGGTATTACGTCAAAACCCTTCGGGATGCCCTCACCGGAATGGTCTTTCACGACGAGTACCCTTCGGAGAACGAAAACGTATGGGTTTACCGCTTCAAGAACCCCACCAGTGGTCAGGGAGCCTATGTGCTGTGGTGCCCCACGGCCGATGGGACAGCCGTGGCCGATTATACGCTGAAATTAACGGGAAATGTTACCCAAGCCGATCTCGTGACGTTGGCCGATAAACACGATGCCGGCATCAGGAGTAGGTTAGCCATAAATGGTAACGCTGTGCCGCTAGCGGTCAGCGAAAGACCGATTATCGTATTAACGAACGAAATTTAATAACTGATGAGACGGATGTTTACGCTATTAATATTGACCATCTGGGTACACTTGGGTTTAGCCGGCATGGGAGGTGGGGAAAAACCAAATGTGCTATTCATTGCCGTGGATGATCTCCGGCCCGAGCTTGGGTGTTATGGTATAGACCAAATCCAATCGCCCAACATCGATCGGTTGGCCAGTCAAGGGACGGTATTCGCCAATGCGTATTGCAACGTGCCGGTTTGTGGCGCGTCTCGGGCTAGCTTGCTCATGGGTATGCGCCCCACCGAATCACGCTTTGTAGGCTTCGATGCCTATGCGCAGGACGATGCGCCCGGCAAGGCAAGTTTGCCGGGTTACTTCAAGGACCATGGTTATTATACGCTGTCGAACGGAAAGGTTTTCCACCATATTGACGATATGCTTTCAAGTTGGTCGGAAGCACCGTGGAATCCCGCTGCAGGGCCGGATGGTCCACTTAATTATTTGCTTCCAGCCAATATCCACCCGGCCGATCCAAACAAGAAGCGTGGCTACCCTTTTGAAGTCGCCGATGTGGCCGACGATGCGTATTTCGATGGCCAAATTGCCAATAAGGCGATTGCCGATCTCCGGCGATTGAAAAACGAGGAAAACCCCTTTTTCATGGCATTGGGATTTCTAAAGCCGCATTTACCGTTCAATGCGCCAAAACGGTATTGGGACCTGTATCCATCGGATTCGGTGCGGCTGGCTGAAAATGATTATATACCGCGAAATGCCCCCCCGCAAGCCATCCACAACTACGGCGAACTGAGACATTATAGCGGTATCCCCATGGATGGGCCGGTGCCCGAGCCGATGGCTCGCCAGCTGGTTAGGGGTTACTACGCTTGTGTGAGTTATGTAGACGCCCAAATCGGCCGGGTATTGGCGGTCTTGGAAGAACTCGGCTTAGCCGATAATACCATCGTTGTGCTTTGGGGCGACCATGGCTGGCAATTGGGTGAACATGCGCTATGGTGCAAACATGCGAATTTCAAGACATCGCTCCGCGCCCCGTTGATTGTCCGTGCCCCTCAAAAAAATGCGGGGCAGCAAACAGACGCACTGGTGGAATTTGTTGATATATACGCTTCGCTCTGTGATTTGGCTCGGTTGGGGAAACCCGCCCATTTGCAGGGAACAAGTTTTGCACCCGTTTTAGATCATCCCGAACTGCCCGGCAAGCAAGCAGTTTTTTCGCGGTTCGTCGCCGGCGAAACCATCAAGACACACCAATACGCCTATACCGAATGGTTTGATAAGCAAGGAAATGAAGTCGCCCGGATGCTCTACGATCACACGGAAGATCCAGGCGAGAACAATAACATCGCTGATGCTAACGAAATGCAAACGGTGGTACGGGACTTACACCGACAGCTGGCACAGCACAAGCAACAAAGGAAATAAACACGCAAGCTATTTGTAAAAAAAAGAAAACGTGTATGAAAATAAGTGTCTATAAAACAAATGATAGGCGTGGTGGGTTAATTTGGCGAACGGTGTTGCAGGTTCGCCCCCCACCAATAGCCGAGCCTTTCGGCGGCACAACCGAAATGAGCCGGGTCAATGCCGAACAGGGAAACACAACACGTGTGATAGGGGTGAGGAGATTGATCCTTATCAAACACTGATTATAAATAGTATGAATAACCAAAATTTATGAAAAAAAAGATGATTACTCGATTTTTCTCCCGGCAGACATGCAGCCATGTCTGGCGGGTTTCGTACTTGCCCACCGCTATCGTGGCATCGCTTCTAGCGGTCACGCCGGCATATGCAGGTAGCGATTACGATGGGTCCGTCGCTACGATGGACCATACCAACAGGGACAACAAACAAGAACGGACCGTATCCGGCACCGTGCGTGACCAGAATGGCGAGCCTGTGGCGGGCGCTTCGGTCAACGTGCCGGGGACCAACCGTGCCACGACCACCAACGAAGCCGGAACATTTAGTTTAACGGTACCTACCGGCAGTGAGACGCTCGTCGTTTCGTTCGTCGGCATGAAACAAGCAACGGTGTCCATTTCGAACACCAATAGCGTCAGTGTGGTATTGGAAGCCGACGCGGTTGATATGGACGAAGTTGTCGTTGTGGGTTACGGCTCGCAAAGCAGGCGCAAAGTGTCGTCTGCCATTACGTCCATCAAGCCCGATGAGATCAAGGATATGATGGTAACCGGCATTGATAAAGCCATCCAGGGTAAAGCGCCCGGAGTGGTGGTTACCAACAATTCGGGTGAACCGGGCAGCGGTGTCAACATCCGGATACGGGGCACCACGTCCATTGGCTCGGGCAACGATCCGCTCTACGTGATCGATGGTATCCCCTTGGAAAACACACAGACGAGCAACATCAACGTGGGCCAGAACCGCGTCAATGGCATGTCGCACATCAACCCGTCGGATATCGCATCCATCGAGATCCTGAAAGATGCGGCGGCAACATCCATCTACGGTGCCCGTGCGGCAAATGGTGTCGTCTTGATCACCACCAAACGAGGTGTTGAAGGCAAAGGGGAGCTAAGCGTGGATTACTATACCGGGCTATCCAATGTGGGTAATCGGTATGACCTGTTGGAAGCGTCAGACTATGCAAGGATGGTCAACATCGGGCGTGAGCAATTGGCTTCTTCCAGCCCGGAACACTCGCCGTATTTTTCAGACAGCTTCATCCAGAACCCCGATGTGAATACCGATTGGCAAGATGCGATATACCGCACAGCTGCCATGAACGACCTCAACGCATCGTTGCGCGGCGGGACGGCGTCTACCAAGTACATGTTCAGTGCCGGTTACCTCAACCAGCAGGGCGTGATTATCGGTTCTGATTTTGAGCGCTTCAGCATGCGCGCCAATGTTGACCAAGAGGTAGGTAAGCGGATTACGGTGGGTACCAGTTTGTATGCGTCCTTTACGGATCAGGCCCGCACGAAAAACGACGGCTCGCCAATCAAGGGTGATGCAGGAAACAACAACCACATTTACGGGGCTTCTGCGCTGTCCACGGCACTGGTGAAAGCGCCGACCACGCCCATTTACCTGCCCGACGGCACATTCTCCAACGATCCCGACCAGCGCGATTATGGGAATCCGGTAAGGCAAGCTATCGGCGTGGGCATCGGAAACGACGTAACCCGTATCATTGGATCAGCTTACGGCCGTCTGGAAATCCTGCCCGGCCTGAGCTTCCGCTCACAGTTGTCCGGCGATATCCGGTCCGAACTGGAAAATTGGTATGATCCGCCACAACCCCATCCCTATCCGGGCGTTGATTTTCGCGGCCAAACCTCGCAGCGTACGTTCAACCAGAACGTTTGGTATTTTGAAAACTACCTCAACTACGCCATGGAGCGGGGCGACCACAGTTTTGAGTTCCTTGCGGGCAACACCGTGCAGGAAACCATTAGCGATAACAGCTTCATCCTGGTCAGCGGCATTGCGAGCGATAAAATCAAGACCTTGAATGCGGGTACAGACATCGATATCGGTACCTCGGGCAGGCAATCGTATGGCATTATCTCGTATTTCGGCCGGGTGAATTACGACTACCAAGGCAAGTACCTCTTGCTGTTGAACGCACGCTATGATGGGTCTTCCCGCTTCGGCCGGGATAACCGCTATGGATTTTTCCCCTCGGCATCACTGGGTTGGCGTATATCCGACGAACCGTTCTTGAAAGATGTGGCATTCCTGGATGACTGGAAACTCCGGGCGAGCTACGGGTTGACCGGCAACCAGGAAATTGGCAACTACGTAGCCAGAGGCATCATGGTAGTTGGCACGGGTACCAACCAGGGCAACAATTACAACGACCTCATTGGCGGCACCATATCCTCCTTGCCAAGCGCTGACTTGAAATGGGAAGAAACAGCCCAGCTGAATGTCGGCATGGATGCAAGCCTCTTTGGAAACCGGCTCCGGGTTATCGCTGACTATTACGTCAAGACTACCCACGATTTGTTGTTTTCCGTGCCGTTGGCCGGTACCCGCGGTATAGGCAGTAAGCTTGAGAACATTGGCAAAATTGAAAACCGTGGCGTCGAGTTGGGGCTGAGCGGGTCCATTATCTCTGGAGAACGGTTCAGTTGGGATGCCGATTTCAACATCGCCAGCAATGCGAACAAGGTACTCGAACTCCTGGACGGACGTGACGTCATCTCTCAAAACAGCATTGCGCGCGAGGGCGAACCAATCAGTTTCTTCGTTTATGAACGAGAGGAATTCGTGGATCCCGCGACCGGCTTCCTCCGGTTTGTGGATCACAACGAAAGCGGTACCCGCGATGACGATGACCGTGTGCTTGCGGGCAGCCCGTTTCCCAAATATTACGGTGGGTTTACGAATAACCTCAGCTACAAAGGCGTGGACCTGTCGGTCTTTTTCCAGTTTTCCTATGGCAACAAGGTTTACAACCAAACGCGGTCGTGGGTGGAGCGGCTGGACCTGTTGACGACACTACCCACCAGTATCATCGGGCCAAATGTTACCCAAGAGGCTTTCGACAACCGGTGGCAACAACCGGGCGACCAAGCGCGGTATCCCGGGATAAGCTACCTGGGCAACGACCCCACCTTCAACCTGCCGCATACCGGCTGGTTGGAAGATGCGTCTTACCTGCGGTTGAAATCGCTTACCCTCGGCTATACGTTTAGTACCGACTGGCTTTCACGGCTGCACCTGCGTTCGGCACGGCTGTATGTTACGGCAAATAATTTGCTGACCTTTACCAAATATAAAGGGCTCGACCCCGAGGTCGACCATTATACGGGAGGCGGCATAGCGGTAGGTTACGATAGCGGTACTTACCCACAAGCCAAAATGTATCGTTTAGGCATTAATTTTACGCTTTAATTTTTCAATTTTATATCCTACAAGAAATGAAAAATTCACCTTTTTATTTACTGATCATACCGTTCCTCGTATTGTTTGTGCAATGCGGGAAGGTATTGGAGCACGACGTGTACTCCAGCATCGAGATGAATGTCTTCTACGACTCGCAGGATGCCGCAGAGATTGGGATTACCGGCTGTTATAATCGTTTCTTCCATGAATCGGCATATCCCATGATGATCGCTTTCTACCAGGTTTCCACCGATGATGTGCTGAAGCCATCGGGTTGGGGCCATCAATTGAAGCAGCGGGGAACGTTGTTGAACTCCAATCCAAGTTCGGGCGGAGGGTACGACGCACAATGGGCACGGATGTATCAAGCAATTGCAAATGTCAATCTGTTTCTGGAGCGCGTGGCCGAGATCCCCGACGAAAAGTTTACCGGTAACCGGAAGCAAGAGCTCTTGGCAGAGGGCCACTTCCTGCGCGGGGTCTCTTATTATTACCTGACCATGCTTTGGGGAGACATTCCCTTGATCTTGGAGTTGCAAACGGGCGGCCCGGAGGAAAACAATGTCGCCAAGACACCGCATGCCGAGGTCATTAACCAGGTTAAGGCCGATCTGACCATCGCTGCCAATGACCTCCCACCGGTACTGGAAAACTACAGCGAAGGCACGACCACCAACCAACGCAAAGGCAGGGCCAGCAAATGGGCTGCCAAAGCATACCTAGCCAGAATTGCCCTGATGGAACAGGATATGGCCACAGCGCTCACCCTATCTGACGAAATCATCAACAGCGGACTGTACCCCTTGGCAACCAAATGGCGGAGTATTGTCGAAGAGCCGATGAATTCCACCGAATCCATCTTCGAGATGCAAAACGATTACTCGCCCGGTTTCTTCGGTTCAGGGCTGTTCGGATGGTTTATGGGATTCGAATTTCAGATTGCCCCCGAGGTCTATGAACTGTTTGAAACGGCAGATGAATTGAAGGTGACACAGGGCAAGGACATCCGGTTTGAAGTGATTTACGGTAAGCACCCCTGGTCTACCAACCCCGCCATCCGCAAGCATGTCCCGCCGAGAAACTATGATAGCGGCGGTATCGAACAAATGAACATCAGCTTGGTTCGAGCCACTGAAATCCATTTCAATAAACACGAAGCTGCCATTGAGCAGAATTACGAGGCCAATAGGCAAGCTGCACTGGATTTCATCAATTTTATCCGCTCCAGGGCACAGGATGCCGATTGGGTAAACCCCCATTGGCCGGTGCCTAATGGCACCACCGGCATACCTGCCCTTACCGCGGCCGACGTGGATACCAAGGAAAAGATGGTTACCGCCCTCCGGGACGAGAAACGCCGGGAACTGATGTATGAAGACGGCATCCGGTGGTTTGACCTCCTCCGGTGGGACAAGGAATACGCCAAACAGATCACGGGGTCGCCCACGGACAACCATTTGTTCCTGCCATTCCATGACGAGGAATTGCGGCGTAACCCCGAATTGGTGCAAAATCCAGCTTACGCAAATTAGTCGCACCTATCCAGTGAATTAATGGGAGTGTCTTTTTAGACACTCCCCTTTGCAGACTACACCTTTTTTAGATTTGAGATGATGGATAGCCGAATTGATGTAGCCAGAATGTTATTGATGTCTTTGTTTTTTTGTTTCCTAACGGGTTACCAAGCCCGAGCTGCGCCACCGATATTGTGGCATAAAGACAGTTGCCGGATCCACCTATCGCTTTCCGTCCCCGCCAACGCCACGCGTATCCGGATTGAGATACACAGCGACCGGAACAGCCGCATCTCGAAGTTCACCGACCTAGCGGCGAAGAATCACATGGGGGTCAATCCAAATGTGCCGGATAATAGCGAAATGTGGTTCCCGGTCATTGACGTCAGGTTGGGCGCAGGAGTCAAAGCAATTGCCCGGTTTGAGGGCGTAACGGCAACCGACCGGTATTGCTGGAACAGCGCGATGACGATGCAATGTGGCCCCCTCTCGGAACGGTTAGCGTTTATGGATAACCTGGAGCATTGGGAGAACCATCTTTTGGTGCAATCCGCAACGGCACGGCTCCGTGATTTCTATTTGGAAGAGACAATCTCCCCTGCCGTGGCGCAAAACGGATATTTCAACCATACCATCCACACGCTAACGGATGACTGGTCGGGTACGATCAACGTCTATGCGGACTTCGGAACCGAACAGCGGTTGCTAAAAGAAATCGAGATCAACGAAACGCCGAAGACGCCAGCCACGGCGTCTCCCACCCTTGACTGGTCGAGGGAAGGGCTACTAAACAACCTACAGCAGACCATCGCGTACATTTTGAAGACGCAGAACACGAACCCACTAAGTCCAACTTACGGCGGGTTGTATCTCTTTTACGATTTGGATGCCCAGACGTACCGGCGGCCAGATTGGATATGGACCTACGGACCGGCAATCAAACTCCTCTTGGATGCCGCAAAAATACCTGAAATGGCAACCGCATTCGGTTACGAGCGGTTGGTGGAAGCTGCCCGGTTAATCGCCGAAGCATCCCTTCGGTTCCAGCTGCATGACACCACACACGTTGCCTACGGCTTGACCGTGTGCCGCTATGATCCCAAGCTGTTCTATGAAGGTGGTTTTAGCGGGTACCTCAGTCCGGCCGACGCTCATTTCCTCGCCGGATGGGGTTGGATGCCGTATTATCGAGCCACCGGCGATAAACGCTTTTTGGAGGCCACCATATTGCAGTCCAATCAAATTGCCGGCTTACTGGATGAAAACGGCGTGGTAGAGCAAGACTACGTGACAGCTGCCGGACAGTGGAAAAATTGGACCATGGACGAGTCCGCATTCGGCATGGTTGGCTTTGCAGCGTTGTTCGCCGTAACCCGGGATACCGCTTACCAGCGGATCGGTAAGCACTACCTCGACGGCATCATTAACGTGCTGGAAGCCGAAGATGGCCTTTGGTACCGCAACTGGCACCGCAACCAAGCCGACCGCACAGACGATGGCTGGCCGGCAGGCGCGCCAAAAGGGCAGCCGGTATTGATGAAAGATGGCCAAACTGCAAGAGGGAACGGGTGGGCCATGATGGGACTGCTGGATGCGCATCGCTTGCTGCCAGCGGACTCCCATTACCTCCACAAAGCACTTAAGCTAGCCGAAAATATGCTAAATTGCCAACTGGATAATGGCGCATGGCCATATACACTGTACGATCCGGTATCTGAAGTTGGGGTTAGCGAAAAGGGAACTGCACTTTGGAGCCTGCTGTTTTACCAGTTATACGGCTACTCGGGCGATCAGCGCCACCGTGAGGCGGCCGAGCGGGCTTTGAATTGGTGTATGGAAAACAGCATGATCCATGGAGATCACCAAACAACAGGTGGCATTGTGGGAGACACCTGGGCTTCGGGAATCGTATATCGCAATCATTTTCCATTAATTTGCACCTATACCATGGATTGGTTCGGATTGGCACTATTGGAACAGTTAAAATTGAACGAGAAAAAATGAACAGATTTATCCAAAAGGCGGTCGGCTTGGTGATCGGCGTTCTCTGCATTTCACAGCTAAGCCTTGCCCAAGAACAAAACGACCCCCAAACCATGTGGGGTAAGTCAATTGCACATTTTGACAGCCTGGACGCCGCTACCGCGCCCAAAACGGGAGGTGTCCTGTTTTTGGGAAGCTCGTCTTTTACCATATGGAAAGACGTCAATGACTATTTCCCGGGCAAACACATCATCAACCGTGGGTTTGGCGGGTCGCAAACGAGCGACATCCTCTACTTCAAGGAACGACTCATTCTACCGTATATGCCCCACCATATCGTGGTATACATCGGCGAGAATGATATCGCCGCCGGCGAATCTCCCGAATCGGTTTATGGTGAATGGAAGCAATTGGTATCCTGGACACGAAAGCATGTGCCGGACGTTCATTTTTCATTCCTATCCATAAAGCCCAGTCCGAGTCGATGGGCACTGAAAGATAAGATGGAAGCGGGTAACCGCTTGTTGGCGAAATTTGCATCCGAGAATGACGACATCGATTACATCAACATCTGGGATGCCATGTTGGATGACCGGGGAGTTCCCAGGCAGGACATCTACTTGGATGATTCGTTGCACATGAATAAGCGGGGTTATCAAATCTGGCAGGAAGCGATGGCTCCCTATTTGAACCCCGCGTCTCCGCCCAACTACGTGGTTATCTTTTGCGACGATTTGGGCTGGGGTGACCTTGGCGTATACGGCCACCCGACCATTCGTACGCCCAATCTTGACCGCTTGGCATCGGAAGGGCAGAAGTGGACCAATTTTTATGCTGCGGCGCCCGTGTGCACACCCAGTCGGGCGGGAATCCTTACCGGGCGGCTTCCCATCAGAAGCGGGATGGCGAGTGAGCAACATCGGGTTTTGTTCCCGGAATCCAAAGGTGGGCTTCCCGAGTCGGAGATTACCCTCGCCCAGCAGTTGAAGGCACATGGATACCACACCGCCTGCATTGGCAAATGGCACCTCGGCCACCAAGAACGGTTCATGCCGTATAATCGCGGGTTCGACTATTTCTACGGACTCAAATACAGCAATGACATGGACCGCGATCCAGCAATCCCCTATGTGGAAGCGTGTGAAAATCCGGAACTTGAATACTTCCAGCTGGAACTGATGCGAAACCGGAAAGTGATTGAGAAGCCGGCATACCAGCCTGATCTGACCAAGAACTATACGGACGAGGCCGTGCAATTCATTGAAAGAAACCGCGATCAGCCGTTTTTCGTGTACCTTGCCCACTCCATGCCCCATGTGCCGCTGTACCGTTCGGATGCTTTTGCGGATACGAGCCGAAGGGGGAAATACGGCGACGTTATTGAGGAACTGGATTGGAGCGTTGGTAAAATCATTGACGCGATCGAAGCAAATGGATTGCGCCAAAATACCGTTGTGGTGTTCACGTCAGACAACGGCCCTTGGCTCATGTTCAAAACCCACGGTGGTTCCGCCGGGCTACTTAAAGGCGGCAAGGGGTCTACTTACGAAGGCGGGATGCGGGTGCCGGGGATATTTTGGGCACCCGGCATCGTCAAGCCCAACGTGGTGATGGAGGTGGGGTCCACCTTGGATTTGTTTGCCACGTTCTGTTCACTGAGCGGCATCCAAATGCCGACCGACCGCGTGTATGACAGCTATGACCTGTCGCCGATATTGACCGGCCGGAGCGATACCGCCGTCAGGACCGAGATGTTCTACTACCGGGACACTCGTATTTTTGCGGTACGGAAAGGTAAATTTAAGGCCCATTTCGCCACGAGATCCGGTTATGGCCCGGACCCTGAGGTTTCACACCAAACCCCGTTACTGTACGATTTGGAAGCCGATCCGGCCGAACAGTTCGACATTGCGGCAGAGCACCCTTCCGTCGTCCGCGAGTTGCGCAAGCTTATGGAACAACACCAAGCTACGGCTGTGCCCGTGGTGAATCAATTAAATTTATATTAGCGTATTGATGATGAAGACAATTGTAATATCCTTTTGTGTCACGCTTTTTACCCTATTCCAGGCAGTGGCCCAACAAAGCAAGCCCATGCGTGACGTGGTTAACGGCGCGTTAGACTTTTCCATGCAGCAATCGTTGCGCATGGCGGCAAAATATGCCGATAGCACTGCGGTGCTACCCCGATCTTTTATCGACGGGAAGATGGTTACCTCCAGTTCGCGCTGGTGGTGCAGCGGCTACTTTCCCGGCGTGCTTTGGTATCTGTACGAGTACAGCGGCGATGACCAGGTACTTGACTTTGCCCGAAACTATACGAGCAGAATTGAGCGAGAAAAACATGTCACCGAGCATCACGACATTGGGCTGATGCTATATTGCAGCTTCGGGAATGGATTCCGGCTTACCGGCGATCCCCATTATCGCGATGTCTTATTGACAGGTTCATCGTCGTTGGGTACGCGCTTCAACCCGAAAATCGGACTTGTCCGCTCATGGGATTGGAACCGGCACCGGTGGCAGTACCCGGTCATCATCGATAATATGATGAACCTCGAACTGCTGCTTTGGGGAGCCAAGGAGTCTGACAATGGAAAGTTGAGGGATATGGCCGTTTCGCATGCGGATTACACGATGCTGAACCATTACCGGGGCGACGGAAGCTGCTACCATGTGGTATCTTACGACACGCTGTCGGGCAAGCCGCATATCAAGGAAAACTTCCAGGGCCTTGCAGATGAGTCGTCATGGAGCCGCGGGCAGGCATGGGGTCTCTACGGATACGTGATGATGTACCGCGAAACCGGCAACCCACGTTACCTTGGCCAAGCCCTGAAGATTACGGATTTTTTGATCAGCCACACCCGGATGCCCAAGGATTACATACCCTATTGGGATTTCGACGCTCCAAATATTCCCGACGAGCTGCGGGATGCCTCGGCGGGCGCAATCATGGCCTCCGCATGGACTGAGCTGAGCCGGTACGTGCACAAGGAGCTGGCTGATCGGCTGGTCAACGTTGTGGAAATCCAGCTGCGTACGCTGGCATCGCCGGCTTATACGGCTAAATTGGGTGAGAACGGCGACTTCATACTGAAGCACAGCGTCGGCTTCATGCTGGAAGACGCGGAGGTGGACGTGCCACTGACGTACGCGGACTACTACTACGTGGAAGCGTTGGTGCGATACAAACAATTGGTTGGATTTTAATACCTGATTTGCTATGCGGTTCTTTTGTTTGATTGGCGTCATGCTAGTGTTCGCTAACGATGGATTTGCGCAGGGTGGCGGTAGATTGGTCGCGGGGAATGACGTGAAGGTTGCCCCATTTGTAGCCCCGGTCAATACGGCCCGTATGCGCCTGTTTGATGAAAGGTGGCGTTTTTCGAAAACGGACAATGAAAGGGCCGTTGCGATGGACTATGACGACAGTGGCTGGCGTACGGTCTGCCTGCCACATGATTGGAGCATCGAGGACCTGCCAGCTGGGCTGGGCGTAATAGGCCCGTTTTCCGAAGCCAGCCTTGGCGGTATCTCCACGGGCTTTACCCTCGGCGGAACGGGTTTTTACCGAAAAACCTTTGCTCTGCCCGAGCAAGATCGGGGTAAGCGGGTCTCCGTCTATTTCGATGGCGTTTACATGGAATCCGATGTGTGGATAAATGGTCACCACTTGGGGTTCCATCCGAATGGATACACCGCTTTCCATTACGACCTTACTGATTACCTCCATAGCGGCAATGAGGAAAATGTGCTCGTGGTTAGGGCCAAGAACCAAGGGGAGAACAGCCGTTGGTATGCCGGCTCGGGTATCTACCGACATGTATGGCTTCGGGTTACCGAGCCGATTAACATCCCGGTATGGGGCGTGTTCGTGAAAACCCCCGCTGTTTCGGAAAAAAAAGCCACCGTAGCCGCTGAGGTATCCGTCCAGAACCTGTCAGGCGCTGACGCCACCGTGGTGCTTCGGAGCAAGGTGCGGGATGGCCGTGGTCGGGTCCGTGCCGAAGTGTCCAGACCACTGCGCGTGAAAGCCGGTGCACAAGTCAAGGCTGAGCAAACGTTGGAAGTGCGAGACCCCGACCGGTGGTCGCCTAGTAACCCGTCGTTATACACCATGGAAACCACCCTCGAAGCCGCGGGCAATACGGTAGATGTTGAGCATACGCCGTTCGGTATCCGAAGTGTGCAGTTTAGCACGGATAGCGGGTTGTTATTAAATGGTGAGCCCCTCATACTACGGGGAGCCTGTTTGCACCACGACAACGGCATCCTGGGTGCGGCCACCTATGACCGTGCCGAGCAGCGGAAGTTGGAAATCCTGAAACGGAACGGATTCAACGCCGTGCGGTCAAGCCATAACCTGCCCTCACAGCAATTCCTAGATGCGTGCGACCGGCTGGGGCTGTTGGTCATTGACGAGGCATTCGACATGTGGGAGGTAGCCAAAAAGCCGAATGACTACCACCGGTTTTTCAACGACTATGCCGTTGACGACATTCAGCGCATGGTGTTACGCGATCGCAACCACCCGTCCGTTATTGTTTGGAGCTATGGCAATGAGATATTCGAGCGTGCCGATTCAGCCGGTTTGGTTATCGCCAGACGTTTGATTGACGCCATCAAATCGGTGGACGATACACGGCCTGTTACCCAGGCCATTTGTGATTTTTGGGAGCAGGGCCACGCAGACGACCGCCCTTGGGAAGACACGGCTCCCGCCTTTGCCTTGATGGACGTGCATTCCTACAACTACAGCTGGCAACGGTACGAAAGCGACCACAAGCAATTCCCCGAACGCATCATCATCGGCACCGAATCGTTCGCGGGGGAGGCATTCCAAAATGACAGCGTGAGCAAAGCATTGCCCTATGTCGTCGGTGATTTCGTATGGACGGGAATGGATTACCTAGGCGAGGCCGGGATTGGCCAAGCCAGCTTGGATTCCGTACGGATGACCTATCCGTGGTATAATGGTTATTGTGGGGATATTGACCTCATCGGCAACAAAAAATCACAATCTTTCTATCGCGACGTGGTTTGGGGCAGAAGCTTGCTTGAAGTTGCGGTGGAACAACCGGCACCCGCCGGCCACCAGTGGACAATCAGCAAATGGGGCTGGCGCAACGAATTGCAAAGTTGGAACTGGTCTGGGCATGAAAGCCAATTGTTGGATGTGTATGTCTATACGCCCGCAGACAGCGTGGGCCTATATGTAAATGGGACGTTCGTTGGCGGAAAAGCCAAAGCCCCCCATAATAGACACGTCTTCCATTTTAACGTGCCCTACACGCCCGGGCGGCTAGAGGCTGCGGCTTTCGTGAACGGGGAAGAAATTGCCCGGAAATCACTGGTGACCACAAGCGGTCCCGCCAGCGTGGCCCTGCGCCCCGACCGGGATGTGATTCATGCCAACCCCAATGATTTGGCATTCATTACCGTGGGTTTGGTAGATGATGAGGGACGGTTGGTTAAAGATGACGACCGTGTGATCCGCTTTGAAGTGGACGGGGAGGCCGAGTTGGTTGCCGTTGGCAACGCCAATCCCACTGAAATGAAAAGCTTTCAGGCGGACCGTTGCATCACGTTCCAGGGGCAATGCTTGCTGGTGGTACGGCCCAAGGGCGCTAAGGGGAAAAGTCGGATATGGGCGTATGCTCAAGGTATAGACGATGCCGTAACAACGATAGAAATCAGATGAGGGTGCTGCGATGCAGATGGGATCACGTGCGTAGATTTCAATCAAATCAATCGGATATCGGCATTGTGATAAGCCAATAGGGGCGGACCATTGGACGGTAGCTCGGTGACAGAAGTTTTTCTATCTGGCATGGGGTTAAGTATCCCAATGTTGATGCAGTTTTTTCTGTTATACCAACCTTCGTCTGTGGGGATATAGGTCAGGTCGAAGGCTTTCTCATAATCATGGAAACCGAACGTAGTAAGCTCGGTGGGGGCACTCCCTGCCGCCATTCAGGAAATGGATCACATCGTAGCACTTGCGAGCGACTTCCATGAATTCTTCCCGTGTCATAATGTGGTCGTTAAGCAAGTGAAAAACAGCTGCTTCCAATAACCACAGTAAAAAAGATGCTAGATGCGACAATTTGAATTTGCGCCCAAAGAAATGATTTCCGTTCACCCGATTTCCGTGAATCGGTGTTGTACGAGTATAACCAGCTTGAGTATAGAATAAGCAATTAAATGTGATACAGACTATTATATTTGCTGTAGGGCGGCCAACCCCCCCCGCGACTTAGTTGATAAAGTCAGCGGCAGGTCTAACACGCCCTGAGGTAATGAGGTTACAGCAACCCCTGTGGTTGATGAAAAATGAAACCCAACGCTATCCGGATGCGTCAGGCCATTAACTCGATACAGGCAACCCAGAAAGATGGAACACGACTCGGACGAAATTTTGCTTCTGAAATTGAAAAAGGGGGATTTTAGGGCGTATGATGTACTTTTTATGAAGTACTATAAAGTGCTCTGCTTGAACGCGCTGTTTTTTCTGGAAAGCGAAGAAGACGCGCGCGAGTTGGTCCAGCTTTTCTTTATCGATTTATGGGAGAAGAAATACTATCTCCACCTGGAAGGGGATATCAAGGGCTATTGCTATACATCGGTAAAAAACCGTTGCCTGAACAGGCGACGGCAGAAAGAGCGCGAAAGGAAAAGGGAAGCGTTGTTATTGGAGCATCTCGAACATGAGGCCGACGCTGTACCTCCTACGTTCGGCGAAGCCATTTATCGTACCCTTGACGATGCCCTCAACACACTACCTACCCAACGCAAGGAGGCGATACGCCTAGTCTTCCTGCACCAAAAAAAATATCAGGAGGCTGCCGATTCGATGGGCATCAGCATCAATTCGCTGAAAACCCACCTCAAGCTCGGGTTGAAAAGCCTCCGGGATCATTTGCTTGTGGCCGACCGCGTTAACCCGAAAAGTTAAATTCGTTGTAATTTAATTAATGTAAGCTGTAATTAGTGTAAATGGAGGCGAAATACGAAATCCTGCAACGACTTTACCTCGAATCGGTAGCGGATGTACTTTCAGACAAGGACCGCCAGCGGTTGCAGACCATGCTGGCCACCGACCCCGAAGCGCAGTATATTTGGGATTCCCTCGAAAAAAAGGGGCATCACATGCAACTGCAGTCGTTTATCGATCGCATCGACGAGCAGCAGGACCTGGATCGGATGCGTGCCGCGTTCGATCGCCCTTCGCGGCGTCTGCTTCCGCCCACAAACTGGTTGGTCATCGCCGCGTCGCTGTTGCTGGCCGTGGCCGCGAGCCTGTGGCTATGGCGTCCGGGAATGGGTGGCCCGTCTGCCCCAACTGACGTGCGGGCTAGCCAGAACCAAGTGGTACGGCTGACCACCGATCGAGGCGAGGTATTCAATCTCAGCACATCGGCAGACGATTCGCTTCAGGTATCCGATATGCGATTACATATCGCCAGCGGAAGCCTTCACGTTTCCGCAAGCAAGGGGGAAGTTCATTTCAGCACCGTTTCAATACCCAACGGCCAAACCTATGCCGTGACGCTTCCCGATGGCTCGCGAGTTTTATTGAATTCGGCCACCAGTTTGCGCTTTCCATCGCGGTTCGACCACGCTCTCCGGCAGGTTTACCTAACAGGCGAGGCCTATTTCGAGATTACGAAAGACCCCACAAAACCTTTTGTTGTAGACACGGAAAGCGGTGCAGTGAACGTGCTCGGCACGAAATTCAATGTCAACACGTATGAACGAGGCAGCTGGCAGACCGCTGTTGTCGAAGGTAGCGTTTCCATGCGTGATGCGAATGGCCAACAGGTCACGCTCACGGCGGGCCAACTTGGATTAGCCGTCTCCGATGGATCCCTCTCGAAAATCCGGTCGGGCGCGGCCGAGGCTGTTTCGTGGCTGGAGGGCAAACAGTTCTTTCGTGATGTTAGCCTGGGCCAATTGCAAACCTCCATCATGCGCTTGTATGACGTGCCCGTTGGGTTTGCTAGGCCGGAAATCGCCGAACAACGCATCAGCGGCTTAATGCAGAAAGGGCAGTTGGAAAACTTTCTTTCCGATCTGGAGTATTCTATCGGTGTCCAATACGAATGGCGGAAGGATACACTCTTCCTAAAATAAAAGCCAAATTCACCCGACGAACTCCTTTCGGTGTACTACGTATAGAACCCATTTAAATTTTCAGTTATAAACGTATATGAAAACATCTCTTAACGGCCTTGGGGCAGCGCGTTTTCAACAGGCAGGAGCCTTAATTCTCCTATGCTTTGTCGGACTCAGTGTATTATCTGCCCAACCCAAGCAACGCGACCACAAATTGACCATCTCAGGCAACCAGATCTCACTTGCAGCAGCATTTTCGCTCATCAAACAGGAGACCGGCCTGACCGTTTTCTATGGAAACCAAGTGTTGAACGATCGTGAGAAAGTTACGTTCAACTTCGAGGCCACGCCCTTGGAGACGGTACTCGACCAATTACTGGCCGACAGGAATATCCGGTATGAGATACGCCGCGACCAAGTCATTGTGCTGGATCGCATACCGGCACCCGTTGGGCGGACCGAGCCAGCGCAGCAAACCTCGGTTTCTGGTTTCGTGACGGACAATCAGCGAGCCGTACTGGCGGGCGCTACCGTGACCGTCAAAGGAACCGCCCGTCAGGTTAGCACGGATAGCGGAGGTTACTTCCATCTAGAAATCCCGGGTACGTCGGCCATACTCGTTGTCACGATGATTGGCTATGTGCAGCAGGAAACCCGGGTGAACGCCGGTGACACGGTACGTATTGAATTGGTGCCCGGTGTTGCGGACCTTGACGAAGTGGTGGTAGTGGGTTACGGTACCATGCGGCGGCGTGACCTTACCGGATCGGTAGCTTCGATCAGTGGTGAGTCGATCGAAAAGATGCCCATAACCTCGTTGGATCAGGCCCTCCAGGGGCAAGTGGCGGGCGTTGAGGTCACACAGACATCCGGCCAACCCGGTGGCGGTATTAGCGTCCGCATCCGGGGTAGCAATTCCATTTCTGCGGGCAATGAGCCCCTCTACGTCATCGACGGAATGCCCATCTACAACGACAATTCGACAACCAATGCTGGCGTCACCCAGGCAGGTGATCAAAACCCACTAGCCACCATCAACCCACAGGATATCGAATCCATGGAAATCCTCAAAGACGCCTCCGCCACGGCGATCTATGGCTCTCGCGGGGCCAACGGCGTGGTCCTCATTACCACCAAGCAGGGCAAGTCCGGCGAGAGTAGGGTTGATTTCGAAGGCACCGCGGGCTTTGAGCAGGTCCGGCGGATGCTGCCTGTCCTCAATGCCCGTGAATTTGCACTTTTTGCCAACGAATCACACCGTAACGGTTATATTTACCTGCTAGGGCGTGAAGACCCGGGCGAATTTGCCGTCTACTCGGCCGAACAGGTAGACGCTCTTGGTGAAGGTGTCAACTGGCAGGAAGCACTGTTCCGCACCGCACCCCGAACAAACTATAACCTATCGATAAGCGGTGGCAACCAGAAAACGCAATATGCTGTTAGCGGCAACTACCTCGATCAACAGGGCACGATTATCCACTCGGATTTCAAGCGCGCGTTGCTTCGCGTGAACCTGACTCAGGACGTTTCCGACCGCTTCCGGTTCGGCAACAACCTGGTGGTCAGCAGGAGTTGGGCAGACCTTGCCTATGCCGGTGTGGGGTCCAATGTTGGCCCTGCCCCCTCCGTGGTATTGGCAGCCCTAAGTTTTAACCCCATGCTTCCCGTCGTCAATCCCGAAACCGGGGAATATACGTTCCAAAACCGGCACCCTGGGGAGGGCGGCGGCACCTACCAGGCCGCGGTACCGTATTTCAATCCCATCGCTTATGCCACGCAGGCCACCAATCAAAACGCGTCAAACCGTATCCTTGGCAGCCTGTATGGCGAGTATGACCTTATCAACAACTTGAAACTGCGGGTCAGCCTGGGTGTAGACCTATTGAGCAACAAGCAAAACCATTTCGTTCCGGCGTCCATCAGCATCGCATCAGGGGTGAAGGGTACCGCAGCTATCGGGTCGGTTCACAACGTTACGCTCACCAACGAAAATACGTTGAGCTACAGCAAGGACTTCAATGTGAATAACCACATCGATGTAGTGGGCGGCCTGTCCATACAACGGTTTGATCAGGAGCGCATTTCCGCGTCCGCACAGGGGTTCACTTCAGATGTCATTTCCTTCCACAACCTCGCCGCGGGCAGCACCCAGAACCCGGGTCAATCCGAAACGCGGGATTGGTCGCTCCTTTCGTATCTGGCACGTGTTAACTACCGCCTTTATGACAGGTACCTGTTCACGGTAACGGCCAGGTCCGACGGTTCCTCGCGCTTCGGCTCCGGTAACCGGTATGGTTTTTTCCCCTCGGGGGCGTTTGCCTGGCGGCTATCCGAAGAGCCGTTTTTCGGTACCGCATCCGATTGGATGTCCATGAAGATCAGAACGAGCTACGGTGTCACCGGCAACCAGGAGATCCCACTCTATCAATCGCAGGCCGTCCTCAGTGAGTCGCGGTACATTCTCAACGGCCAGCCCGCGATCGGTTTCAAGCCCACACGCATCGGCAACCCCGATCTGAAATGGGAAACCACTTACCAATATGACGCAGGCATTGACGTGGGCTTTTGGAACGACCGGCTCACACTTACGGCCGACTATTATCGCAAAGTAACACGCGACCTCTTGTTAGCGGTGTTTTTACCGCCTTCTTCCGGCTTCCAGACGGCAATGCAAAATATCGGCAGCACCCGCAATACGGGTATTGAGCTTACGGTAAGCGGCGCCCTTATTGACCGCGACCAACTTTCATTGAAAGCCGCATTCAATATTTCCCGAAACCGTAACATCATTACTGATCTGGGCGACGAGTCTTATCGGTTCCTGAATGTCCCGGGATTCCATCCCAATTCTCAGCCCGTTGCGATCTTGGAGGTCGGTAAGCCCATCGGCAATTTTTATGGATGGACCACCGACGGTTTTTTCGACACCGCCGCGGAGGTGGAGGCCGCCCCGGACCAAACTGCGGTAACGGGGGCCAAGATGATTCCGGGGACACCACGCTTTGTTGACCGTACCAAGAATGGGGTGGTCGACGGAGACGACCGCACGGTCATCGGCAATGCATTGCCCGATTTTTCGGGAGGGTTTTCATTCAGCCTCACGTACAAACAGTTTGATTGCAATGCCAATTTTACCTATTCGGTTGGCAACGAGATCCTCAACGCCACCCGCCAACAACTCGAATTCCTTAACGGGAGACAAAATAACTACAGCGATATACTGCACCGCTGGTCACCCAGCAAAACCGTGGAGGAAAACCAGCATGCCCGCACGGGGATTGCGATCAACCCCAATGCGGTGGCGCCGTTTGGTGTTTATGACCGGTGGATCGAGGACGGCAGCTACTTGAGACTTAACAACTTTCAAGTTGGCTATCGTATACCCGTGCAACAATTGGGTATTAGGGGATTGCGCTCGGCACGGTTATATGTGAGCGGCCAAAACCTGCTTACTTTTACCAACTATGGTGGTTTCGATCCAGAAGTCAACCGCTTTGGCCAAGACAATGTCCTTCGTGGCTATGACATCAATGGCTATCCCATTTCAAAAAGTGTCTTGTTCGGAATCAATATCGGATTATAAACCTTTTAATCTCACAGCATATGAAAACGTACATAACCCTCCTCACCATAAACATAGCGATCTGCCTATCGGGATGTTCCGGTTTTCTGGAGTCTAACCCGAAAAGCTTCATCGCGCCGGATAATTTCTACCAAAACCGTGAACAAGCCCTTGCCGGTGTCAATGCCGTCTACGAGGTGCTGCTTGACTTCAATGTTTATGGCGGTATCTATAACTATATCAGCTTTGGTGACGTCGCCGCCAATGGGTTTTGGGATGGGTCTCCGGTCGACCAGCACACCACCAACTCATCTTTCGGTGTCACGACCGGGCTTTGGTCCAAATCGTACGACGGCATTAACCGGGCAAACACGGTCATTGCCCGGGTGCCGGCCGCCACTATGCCTGAGGCGGACAAAAACGTCATCATTGCCGAAGCGCGCTTCCTTCGCGGACTTCTCTATTTCAACCTCGTCCGGTTATTTGGTGGTGTGCCCCTACACACCGATGAAGTGACCTCGCTGGATCAGATCCACAAAGCGCGGGCCTCTGTAGCCGATATCTACGAAACCATTGTCTCCGATTGGCAAATGGCTGCCGAATTCCTACCGGTGATCCCCAGCCAGATCGGCAAGCCCACGCGTGGGGCGGCGCTCACCCAATTGGCCCGCGCCTATCTTGACCTAGGTGATTTCGCTCGTGCGCGGACCGCCTGTGCAGATGTTATGGCGCTCGACCGTTATTCACTTTGGGAGAACTACGAAGATATCTTTTTGGTGGCCAACGAAAATGGAAAGGAATCGATTTTCGAGATCCAGTTCAAGAACAACGCAAGCCAGCTGGGTAACAGTAAAACCTTCATCATCCCAACCAAATTCGATGGTCATGTGGTGAATGGACCAGTGTACCGCAACGTGTATGTGACCGACGAATTATTCCAGCTGTATGAACCCGGAGACACCCGACCGGCAATCAATGCCATAACCGAATACGTGCTGCCTTCGGGAGAGACGCTCCTCTTCGAAGAGCCGGTCAGTATCAAGTACTTGGACGGCAGCTTCACCACCAATATCCAAGATGCCGACAACAATTTTATTCTTTCGCGGTATGCTGATGTCCTGTTGATGTTTGCCGAGGCCGATAACGAGGTCAATGGACCTACCGAGGCGGCTTATAATGCGCTGAATATGGTTCGGCGCCGCGCCTTTGGTGTTGCACTAGACCAATCCAGTGTGTACGATGTGGCCGGCCTTAGCCCGGAAGAGTTCCGCCAAGCGGTGTGGGACGAGCGGTTCCGGGAGTTCCCCCTGGAGGGCCTGCATTGGTTTGACCTGAAGCGCACGGGCCGCTTAATGGATGTCGAGCAGATTACAGAAGACCAACTGGTTTATCCGATTCCACTGCGTGAGCTGGATATCAATCCCAATATATAGCCAAACCCGTAAAAATAGTTTGGTATTCCCTCAGGCCTGCGGCGATGACATACCTTGTCATCGACGCAGGCCAATTTTTTGTTCGCGATAGAACAGCGACGGACCGGCAAATACATCCAGAAAGCTACCGGGTATACAGAATAACCCATTGCCACAAAACCGAAACCGGCGGACCGCCCCCTTAGTAGCCATAAGTGATTCAAATCGCTGTATATCAAACCCGGATGATATAAAGTACAGCAAGCCAAAAGCCTAACTCGACCCGCGCTCGTTAATATACGTGTATCAACTGATCGAAAAGTACCAAAATGCGTAGGCCATACGCTATACATTTGCCTAATAACATCGTAACTAATTTGAATGTTAACAAACAAACACATTGTCATCATCGGGGGAACAGCCGGGCTCGGCCTTTCGGCATCGAGGTTTTTCATAAGCCAGGGTGCCAAAGTGGTAGCTGTGGGCCGTAATCCAGAAAACAATGACGAGGTGCAGGTCGAGTTGGGATCAGCGGCCAAGGTACTTACCGGCGATGCCACCAGGGAAAATACGGCCCGGGATGCCATTGGCCTGTGTATAAAGGCATGGGGCAGTTTTGACGGCTTATACCATGTGGCCGGGGGCAGCGGAAGGCGGATGGGCGACGGCCCGTTGCACGACATCTCAGCGGATGGGTGGGCCAAGACGCTGGAACTCAACCTCACGTCGGTGATGTGGTCCAACCGGGCCGCAATCCGGTCGTTCCTGGAGCATAAGCGGGGCGGCTCCATCCTGAATATGGGCTCCGTACTGTCCTATTCGCCTGCGCCCACCCACTTTGCAACGCACGCTTATGCGGCTGCGAAAGCAGCGATTATCGGTCTTTCCAAATCGGCCGCTGCCCACTACGCCAAAGCTAACATTCGGATCAATGTAATTGCTCCGGGCTTGGTGGAGACGCCAATGGCCCAGCGTGCTGCGCAAAACAGGGAAATCATGGATTACGTAGCCACGAAACAACCGTTGGATGGCGGGAGAATTGCCAGACCGAGTGATCTGGATGCTGCGGCATGCTATTTTTTGTCCGATCTCTCGGGTTTCACGACGGGGCAAGTGCTGGCGGTTGATGGCGGCTGGGCAATAAGTGATGGTCAAGTAACTCCCAAGACCCCATAGCATATGACGACAGCGATAGGTGTTGACCTGGGCGGGACCAACATAAAAGGAGTTTTGCTGAATACCAAGGGGGAAGTGCTCATGCAAGCGGTTCGGAAGACAACCTCCGACACGGCATGCAATCCGGCAGACCAACCTTGGAAAAACACGGTGAAGGAAATGGTGGACGAACTGAGGTCCACTAGCCCCAATCCGGTCAGCGCAATCGGACTGGCCGCCCCCGGGCTTCCAAATGAATGCAATTCGGCCATCCGGATATTGCCCGAGCGGCTAAACGGATTGGAAAACTTTGTATGGTCCGATTACTTGGCTGAGAAAGAAGTTTGGGTAACCAATGATGCGCATGCCGCCTTGGTTGCTGAGGCGGTATTCGGGGTGGGAAAAGGGATCCGCAATATCGTCATGCTTACGCTGGGCACCGGCGTGGGCGGTGGATTGCTGATCAACGGGGAATTATACCAAGGCAATTTCCAGATGGCGGGGCATCTTGGCCACATGGCATTGGAAGTGGATCGGGATGATCCGGGGATCACGGGCATGCCTGGCACCTTGGAGAACGCCATCGGGGATGCAACGGTAGGGAAACGGTCGTTCGGCAGATTTGCCTCAACCAAGGCGTTGGTGGAAGCCTATGAGGCGGGGGACACATTCGCTACCTACGTTTGGCTCAATTCCGTCCGTAAACTGGCGCTTGGCCTTTGTTCACTGAACAACCTGCTGTCGCCAGACCTGATTATCCTAGGCGGGGGGATCACGAAAACGGGCAGCTCGCTGTACAAGCCCTTGGCGGATTTTATGGGGGTGTACGAGTGGAAAAACGTGGGGAAAAAATGCCCGGTTCGGCATGCACACTATCACGACCTTGCCGGTGCGGTAGGTGCTGCCGGATTTGCATTGACAAGATTGAAGAAAAACATACCCATTTAACCCGGGCTCGCGATTGACCAGCATCAATAATAATACAGGAGACATGAATGCAATAAACGACTATATCGCAAAATGCAGGGGAATCATCGATAGCGTAGCGGAGCAATCCGAAGGGATCCGACAGGCGGCGGCTTGGTTCTCTGAAACAATCATGGCTGGCCGGATGGTCCATGTGTTCGGTTCGGGCCATAGCCGGATCATGGTAGAAGAGATGTGGCCACGCTACGGTTCCTTCCCGGGTTTTAACCCGATTGTCGAGCTGTCGTTGACCTTCCATAACCTGGTGGTTGGAGCCAATGGACAACGGCAGGCCATGTTCCTTGAAAATGTGCCGGGATTGGCCGAACGTATCCTTCGTAATTTTGAGCTGAGCAAACTGGATACGGCATTGGTCATCTCTTCGAGCGGCTGCAATGTGGTGCCCATTGAAATGGCAGAAAACTTCCAGAAACAGGGGGTCAAAGTGGTGGCGTTGATCACCAAGGAGCATTCGGAACGGAGTACCAGCAAACGCACCGATGGGAAGAAATTGGGCGATTTTGCAGATTTGGTATTGGATACGGGGGCCCCCCAGGGCGATGCCATGGTGAAGATACCGGGGCTGGATACGCCCGTTGCGCCGGGATCTACCGTGGGCGGTGCCATCCTGATCAATACGATCAAGGCAGAGGTGGCGCGGCTACTAACGGAAGCGGGGCAGGCACCCACGGTGCTAAGTGGTGCTACGATTGTGGGTGCGACGCGTGCTGTAGCGCTTTTTGAGAAAGCCTATGACGAACATGCGCACCGTTTAGCCGGTTTGTATAAGACCGTGGGCATGCGTAACGATGAAAAACGTGTTTAGGGAAAAGATGACAACATTGCTAAATCAGGCGAAAATCCCACTACTCGCTGAAACGGATATTTTGGTGGTCGGTGCAGGTTCCGCGGGGTGCTTGGCGGCATTGGCCGCCCGCGCATCCAAGAAGTATGAAGTGATGCTGGTGGAGCGCTACGGGTTCCCCGGTGGATCATCCACCCAGATGCTGGATACCTTTTATGGCTTTTTTACACCAGGCGAGGCCTCGAAAAAGATTGTTGCGGGCCTACCAGACCAGGTAGTCAATGCCTTGGATAAAACAGGGGATGTGTTTTTACGCCCGAATACCTATGGGGCGGGAACGGGTGTGAATTATAATCCCGAACGCCTGAAGCATGTCTGGGACCAAAAGATCGTTGCGGCGGGTATCCGTTACCTGCTGCATACCACGCTGGTGGAGGTGGCAAAGGAAGCGGATGGGACCGAGGTTTGTGTGTTTTGGAATAAAAGCGGCTTTTACAAGGTAAGGGCCAAGCGCATCATCGACGCCTCCGGCGACGCCGACTACTGTCATTTGGCTGGATTTGCGTATGAAACCGCCGGGGACATAGACCCTGCGCAAAGTATGACCACCACGTTCCGCATGAGCAATGTCGACCTGGATTTGTTCGAATCGAGCGGCGGGAAGCGTGCGTTGAATGAAAAGATGAAAGTGGCGTACGAAGCCGGCAGGTATTCCTTGCCACGCAAATCGGGCTCTGCACATGAGATGTGCCAGAAAGGGTGTATTTCTACGGTCGCCGTTAAGGTGGCGGATTTGCACCCCCTCAACATCGAAGAGCTCACGCTCGCCGAGATAGAAGGTCGCGAACAGGCTTTCAACTTCGAAGCATTTTTCCGTAACGAAGTGGCAGGTTATCGAGCGTCGAAAATCATCGGGCTCTCCCATCAGATCGGGGTACGCGAGACCAGACGCGTCTATGGCGAAGAGCGGCTAACCAAAGAAGATTGTATGTCGGGAACCATTCCAGCCAATCCCATTTTCCTGTGTGGGGCGCCGATTGAAGACCACCGTAAAGGTAAGGATGGCGAGGATGAAACTTTTTGGCAGTACATACCCAACTCCGGGGTGTACGGTGTGCCTTATGGAACCATCGTGCCAAAAGGCAGTGAGAACGCCTGGGTGGTGGGGCGCTGTTTTTCAGCCACGCATGACGCCCATGCCTCCTGCCGGTCCATGGCCCAAACAATGTCCATGGGGCAGGCTGCTGGTTTGGCTGCGGTACTCTCGCTTGAGTGGGATACGGCTGCCTACGCGGTGGACCCCCGGCAGCTGCAGGGCAGGCTACTGGAAATAGGAGCTATTCTAGAAGTACCCGTTTCTTTGGCGCACACGGAGCGGAACAGCTGGAGCAAAAACATACGAAATGAGCAATGATACGGCAAACACCGTGAAAGGTGGTCCCTTTGTCAGAACCGTACTGGGCGATATATCGCCGGCGGCGCTGGGGCTCACCTATTCGCATGAGCATATCATCATCGAGGAGAGTTTTCCGACCTTGGGCAACCCGTTGTTCCTGTTGAACGATGTCGATAAGATCTCGAC
>CAZTJY010000049.1:0-23117 GCA_964613725.1 uncultured Parapedobacter sp.
GCAGCGTTGGCGGTCATCGTTGGACTGGCCGGCTTCCTGCTTTATAAACAGCAGCTGCTTAGCAACATCAGGCAGCGGCAGGAAAACGAACTGAAACTGGCAATGGGTGAAATCGAAACCCACAACCGGCTACAGGAGCAGCGTTTATCCATTTCAAAAGACCTGCACGACAACATCGGGTCTCACCTTACGTTCATTATCTCATCGATCGACACGTTAAGAAAATTCATGGAAAACAGTGAACCCAAAATTTCGGAAAGGCTCGGTTACATGAGTTCGTTTGCGAAAGAAACCATCCGGGAACTACGGGATACCATCTGGGCGATGAACAGACCGAACATCAGCATCGAGGACTTGAAATCGCGCATCGCCAATTTCATCGAAAGCGCCAATCAGGCCACCACGCAAACCGCGCTATCCTTCACTGATGAAGCTGACGATGACAACGAACTGCTCTTCAACTCCAAAGCGGGGATGAATATCTACCGGATACTACAGGAAGCCGTTAACAACGCACTGAAACACGCCGATGCAACGCGTGTTGACATTGGCTTTGCTCAGCAGGGCGATGAAATACAAATGCGGATAGCAGACAACGGGAAAGGCTTCGACAAACAGGAAACGCATGAAGGGAATGGGCTCCAGAACATGAAAGCCAGGGCCGGGGCGCTCGAGGGCACCCTGCACATATCCACCGACAACGGCCTGACACAAGTGGAATGCCGTTTTCCCTTACAGGCAAATCAGCCTTCGTGAGCGGGCTTCCTGCACCGCATCCAGCTTGGATTGTACCCACGCCATCAAGCGTGCTCTTACACTAACCCATCACTTTAACCGCAACATCGACTCCAAAATACCATTTATTTCGTTTCGTTTTTGCCGGGACACGGGAACTTCCTTGCCGTCTTTCATTATCACAGTGCCACCATCCTGTTTCAGGATGCCTTTCACAAATTCCGGGTTAATCAAATGCGATTGGTGCACGCGCAGAAAACCGTACTCGCGCAACATTTCCTCTATTTCCTTCAAGGTACGGCAGATGAGCAGTTTGTTTTCATCGTCGAGAAAAAAGCTGGTGTAATTGTTGTCCGATTCGCAACGGACGATATCCTTTATCCCGACAATATGGTAACCCGTGCCCGTGGGCAACGCGATTCTGGAAACAGCTTTGGCTTCGCTTTCCAAATTGTTTTGCAACAGCTCCCATTGTTCAGGGACGGTCTTTTTCCGCCGTTTTTCCCAACTGGACAAGGCTTGTACGACGCTTTTTTCCGTAATGGGCTTTAGCAGATAGTTGATAGCACTGTATTGGAACGCTCGAATAGCATACCGATCGTAGGCCGTGGTGAAAATGATGTCGAAATCTATGGGCAAAACCCTATCCAGCAAAGCAAAACCATTCAGATTGGGCATTTCGATATCGAGGAACAACAGGTCGGGCGGACGGCTCCGAATGTGTTCCAGTCCTTCCACCGGATTGGTATATGTTCCGATAATTGCATAGTCCGGATGCACTTTTTTGATCAGGTTGTCCAGCACGTTCACACAGTGCTTTTCGTCGTCGATAATGATGATTTTCGCCATGGTCTATTCGTTATAAGTTATCGTAATACGCGTACCGGCGGGTGTACCGTTGTCTTCAAGGTCGAGGATGGCTAGCTGCATTTTGGCATCGCTGATGTGGTTGTACAATGCCAATCGCTCTTGGGTAATATGTGTTCCGGTAGGTTTGTGCAGTTTTTTGGCCTTCGCGCTTTCCGTTCGCCCCACGCCATTGTCCTCTATCGTGATTCGGAGCTGTTGTGCCGTATCAAATGCCACCAAAAGTGTCTTTTCGGTTTTTTTGCTTGGGTGGAGCCCGTGCCATATCGCATTTTCCACGAAAGGCTGGAGCAACAAGGGGGGAATGGTATATTGCGACAGGGCTTCCCGCGAATCGCACCGGACGGTATAGGAGAAACCTTCGCCCATCCGGCTTTTTTCCAGTTCGAGATACAACTCCAGCATATCCAGTTCTTCTTCTACCGTAATGATGTTCTTACTGCTGTTCTGCAAGATAGTGCGGAGCAGTACCGAAAAATTATCCAGGTATTGTATGGCATCTTCTTCCCGCGAGAGCATCACCAGGTTTTTCAGGGCATTCAGGCTGTTGAAGATAAAATGGGGATTCATCTGCGAACGTAAGGCCAACATTTTCATATCCCGGAGCCGGTCGGCAAAAGATTTCTTGATCTGCTCCTCTTTTTGCTTTTCCATTTCGGCATAGAGACGGACCAGTTCCTTGGTTTTTTTTTCGATTTGTTGGTCAAGTTCCTTGCGCATGTTTTCTTCCATAAGCTGGTTTTGTCGCAATTGCGCTATCAGTTTTTGACTGGTCTCTTCCTTTTCCTTTTGAATAAGAAAAACATTTTCGCCCAGCGCGACAGAGAAACAAAGCACTTCGCCCAAAAGTCCGGCCTGAAAAATAACGTTCTGTGCATACGGGAAATTGAAAAAATGACCGGGGATAAAGTGTAATTCGGTAAACGATACGAACGAGGAAACAAAAGCACCGATAAAAAACAAGGTCTGCCCCAAAGCAAAATATTTCAACAGCGGATGTTTCACCTTATAGATAATCCAAAAGAACAAGAGCACGTTAAACGGTAAAACAATGGCCCGGACCACGTAGAAAATCAGTTCGGCCGTTTCCAAATTCCACCAATAATGGTTATAAACGAAGCGCAAAACAGCATAGCCAAAGCAAAAAACGCCCAATATCCCCAATGCTTTGGCCAGCGGCAGACTGAATTTTTTGATTTCCAGCAAATGCAAGATAAAGAGCACATAAAAGCCAATGAAGGTGAACTGCGCCGGCTCAAAAAGAAGGTTGGCAAAATAGGGCACGTACAGGGCCAGGTTCGCTATCGTTGCCGGGGTAGTCTGCAAGGTCAAAAAAGCATATATAATCTGGAAAAACAGGTAGCCGAGGTAGTAGAAATAAACCCGTTTGCGCAAACGGAAGCAAAAGACCAACACAAAAAGCAAAATACAGCACAGCGCAATGAGATAGGTATAGATAAATGCGATGGAAGGGCCGTATTCTTCCCGTATCCTGTCCATAAAACCCAGATAATCTGCCTTAGCGGACAAAACCGGAGCGTTGAAACCGGCCGTTTCGTGGTCGTTACTTATTTTAATATAACATTGGGACTTCCGTAAGGGCAACAGTTTCAGCTCGGTAACGAAATACATTTTAGGGTAAGCGCGCTCGGTGAACGGCACCAGATAGCCGTTTTTAAAACGCTCGTATTCCCCGTTGTTTCGCCGATAAACATCGGTATAATACAACCCTCCGAAAAAAACGTACATTTTGAGGGTGTCGCGGGTGGTGTTTTCGAGTTGGAACTTGAGCCATACCGCCGTGTCCGGTGTTGTGGTAAAGGTAGAATCGTAAGCCTTCCAACCAGCACGCTCTAAGATTTTTTCAAAGGGAATGTCCCGCTCGCCCCGCAAGGCCTGCACTTCCGGATGGCCGACAAAATGCAACCGCTGAATAACAGTGTCCGCTATGACCTGGGCCGAGAGCGTATAAATCCCCAAAAAGACAAAAAGTCCTATGAACGCTATTTTTTTCATTCCCCCATACTTTTGAAATTTATCACAACAACAAGATGCCGATAGCCAATTTCCAAATGCTTTGCCCAATATAAAAATTGATTTCCCTTTTTGGCGAGGAGAAGTAGTATTTAACTGTTTCGGATTAGAATTTGGTTTATTGGACGCCCTTTCCAAATTCTAAGTAAAACCTGCTGAATTCTAAATGCAGGTTTTTTTTAAGAATGACACCGACTTATTTTGCCTTCATCTGATACAAGAACGAGCACCGTAATGAAAGCAAATAAAATAATTAAGCCATGATGAAAACGACAGTAAAATTCACTTACCTGTTAATCTTAGCAATGATAGCGGGCAGTTGCTCCAAAAAAGATGACACCCCTCCATTCAATCTTGATGCGCTACAGGGAAAATGGTATCGAATAGGGGGAAATAATCCCGATGCCAATGGCATGGAAGTAACGGTTAACCAAGATCAGGGTGTCATAACCAACCAAGCGAATACCAGCCTGCCATTGAACGGCATCAAATGGAAAGACATTACAGCCACAGGTGAAAACAGCTATGAACACGGCGAATTGGGTTCCGATGGCAAATACTACAATGGGTTTATGGAATTGGGGGTGGATGATACGCTGAGAATTTGGGTGAACCATATAGGTGCGGGAAATGAACAAAAATGGGTCAGGGACTTTATAGCACCCATTGCCGAATTGCACGAATGTGAACCCTACGAACCGGAGGCCTTTTCCGAAGGGAAAGATGATATTTGGTTAGAACCGGGCGAGGAAGACCATTTTCCGGCGTTACTGCCGGCAAGCACAGACCCGGCCGGCGGATATTATATCGTTACGTTAGAAACAGATCCCTCCCAATTAATCCAACCTTGGATAGAGCTCAAGGTTTCGGGCGACGATGTTGCGATAATCAACGGCGCACAAGCGGGGTCAGATACCCCATTTAGCCGCAAGGTTGCCTTTTCTGCGCACCCGGGCATCACCTATGACGTGATGACTAGACCCTATGACGGCACTACTCCAAGTTTTCCCGTTGATTATAAAATAAAGTGGGAATACCATGGTATCATGGATTGTTACGAACCCAACAATAACTTCGATCAGGCTAAATTCATACCCAAAAATGAGGCCATAGAAGCCTTTGCGAACAAGAACAATGAGGGGTATGGTGTTCAGGAAGAAGAGGAAGATTATTTCAAAATCGTTTTGTTCCAACCGGCCAAATTAAAGATAGCACTGCTACAAAGCCCTTCCGACGATTTTATCAACCTCAATATCTATCGAGACGGAGGAGCAGAAATCATAACTGACTTAACGCCGGTTGCGGGCAATCCCACCAATAGGGAAAATGGTTCGTTGTATCAAAAAATATCCAGAAACACGTTAGATTCAGGCATTTATTATGTACGTGCAACTACTTTTATGAACGGGGGTAAAAAAGCCGATTTGAATAACGGTGACCCCTTGCCCGATAGCTGGACAACCCCATACAGATTCATCGTAACCGCAGAGGAATAAACTATTCCCTTGTTTGCGTCCGTCTAACCTATTGTATAGGTCGGTCGGCCACACGACTGATTGCCACCACCGTCACGGAAGACCGGACGGTGGTGCACGGTCAAATGAGCCTTCGTGATCGGGCTTCCTGCACCGCATCCAGTTTGGAATGCACCTGCAATTTCTGGTAAATATTTTCGATGTGTTTCCGCACCGTGGAGGGCGACAGGAACAGGTTTTCCGCAATGCGTGTATAAGGCAGTCCCTTGGCGATCTGTTCCAATACCTCAACCTCCCTTTCAGAGAGCTTCACTTCGTCACGTTGGTCACCAGCGGCAGATGGCTCCAGCGGGTTCCGCAGCAAGTTAAGCGCCTTCTTGGCGATGGAAGGCGTCATGGCCGCGCCGCCTTCCATGGTTTGGACGACAGCTTGGTACAAGTCTTCGGGTGCCGTATCTTTCAGCAGGTAGCCATCCGCCCCATGCTGGATGGCCCGGAAAATACGCACTTCGTCATCAAATACGGTTAGCATGAGAATCTTGATCTGGGGATACTTCGTCTTTATGACGCCGGTCGCCTCGATACCATCCATTTCAGGCATCTCGATATCCATCAATATGAGGTCAATCGGTTTCCCTTCAGATGCGATCTTACTCAACGCCTGCGTGCCGGAATGGGCCGTAAATACAATCCGGATATCATCATAAAATGAAAGTTTATCGGCTATCGCCTTGATGAGGAACGGGTTGTCGTCGACAATAATCAGTTTAAGCAATTTCTTCATCCTTCTGGTGTTTGATGGGTATGCGGCAGGAAACGACGGTTTTTCCTTTCTCCGAAACAAGCTCCAGCTTGCCATGCAGCACTTGGGCGCGCCGCCGCATGCTTTCGAGGCCATTTCCCCGCTCGGCGCTTTCCACGTCAAATCCCCTACCATCGTCTTCCACCGCCAGCAGAAACAGATCCCCTTCCCTTCCAAACGTCACGGTAATGGTCCTGGCCTCCGCGTGCTTGATGGCATTATTCACCGCTTCCTGCAAAATCCGGTATAGCCACATGCCGGTCCTGGAATCGAATATCAAGGGGGCACCTTCCACCGCCGTGTGGAAGACCAGCTTCACCTCCCCTGTTACCAGGTTGGCCTTCTCGATAAAGTCAGACACGCGACGCCGTAGGTCTTCAACGGCAATTTCCGCTTTATTCATGGCCCATACCGTATCGCGCAGTTCCTGGATGGTCTCCTTGGCAAATGCACTCATGTGGGTGAGCCGTTCGGTAAAGCGGGTATCCCGGTCGCCAACGAACTGTTTGAGCGTATCGATTGCCGATATGATAAAGGTCAGTTGTGAGCCGATGTTGTCGTGCAGGTCGCGTGAGATGGCAAGCCGTTGTTCCTGCAGCCTGTTTTGGTGTTCGATGTCATTGAGCGTCAGTTTGAGCGCCGCTTCTCGTTTCACCTGCTGCCTCTTCAGCTGCTCCTGCTTGTAAAGCAATGCCCCAATGGCGGTGAGGCCGATGGCCAGGAACGAAAGCCCGAAAATCCATTGGTTCCTGTTTTTCACGCGCAGCTCACCTTCGGCCAATTGTGCCCGCTGTTCGACTAGTAAACGCTCTTTCTCGGCCGTCTCGTACGCTACGGTTAGCTCATTGACCTGCTTGAGCTTCGCTTCAGACAACCGTTCATCCTCATTGGCTTTATACTTTTCGAAGTAAACAAGTGCAGTCTCGAAATCCCGCTTCTTGCGGTACCACTCATGCATCCGGTAGTACGCTTCCGAGAGGTAATTTTGCTGGCCCACCTCCTCCAGTTCCTGCGTTACGGCTTCCAGCACCTCCATCGATTTATTGAGCAAGCCCTGTTCCATATAAATCTTTCCGAGATTGATACGGGTAACATACCGTTTCCTGCTGTCGTCTTCCAAAGCAAGCAGTGTATATTTCTCCGCCAGATCGAGCTTACCCATCTTCGTATAGGTGTTTCCGAGATTGGAATACCAGGTATGTAGAAAAGAAGAATTGGGCGCCTTAGTAAAGTGCTCAACGGCTTTAAGGTTATACCTAATCGCTTCATCGTATTCCTCCAGTCCATCGTATGCGATGCCAATCAGACCGTATGCCCGCCCGATAAAATTCTCGTTGGTAACACCTTGGATTTCGAGTCCCTTTTTATACCACGCTATCGATTTATGGTAATCCCCCATCCGGTCGTAGGTATAACCCGTTTGCAATACAGCATTCAGTTCGTGGTTCCTGCTGGGCAGCGCTTTGCGGACGTCGATAAGAAGGTGACCAGTTTGTAACGCTTGTTCGTATTTGCCCTGCAACTGCAGCAGTAGGACTTTATAATGCAATGCGTTTGCTGCGATGGAGTCGTTTACGCCTTTCAACGTTTGGTAGGCGGAATCCAAGAAGATGGCCTGTTCGCGCTCGTTTTCCAGAAAGCGATGGAGCATCGCCCACTCGAAAAGAACCTTTCCCCGCATTTCGGGTGTTTCCGCTCCAGTTGCGGCCTGCTCTAGCAATACCAGTGCGGTATCCGGGTGGCCGCCCGCGTATTGGTAACTGAGCTGGATAAGCAGTTTAGACCGTTCATCGCCTTGTTTCGATGCGATCAGATGCTTCAGGCTGTCGGTCGGCGAAAGCACCTGTCCGAGGATGGTTTTCCCGGAAATGATAAGGAAGGCTGCACAAAATAGACTTTTCATGAGGTTTATCGGGTCGTTTGAATCGATTATACCCGCCAAACATACAAGATTTCCGGCAATGAACCGCCTACAGATTGATTTTTTTTAGCCCGCGTAAATGACTTTAATGGCATATTACTGCTGGGATGCCGCTTTCGCGTCTTTCTTCGCCTGCTTCCGGAAAAAACCGCGGAACAAGAAATTATGCTGTAAGGCTTCCATGTTTTGATCCAGTTTTTCCGTACTCGTTTCGAGATTGATCAGTGTCTGTTTGATGTTTTCGGCCGCTTCAGGATCATTGAGCAACACGCCGATGGCATTATCTTTATCGTCCAGTTTGCCAGCTGTTTGGTTGAGGTTGGTTACCAGTGCCGATGCCGTTTGGGTAATGCCCTGCAACTCGGCTACGGCGCCGCGTAAGTTCCCGTAAACCACGGTATCTGTCAGCAAATCGTTGATTAAGGTCCCTTCGGCATTCAATTTATCCGTCAACTGGTTCAAGGCGCGGGACGCTTGGGCCGTATTCGACGCCGTCTGGTCAAGGTTGGCAATCATTTGCCTGATGTGCACCGCCATCAGCGAGTCGGCCAAAACAGCTCCAACCGCACCTTCGCCGCGTGCAATTCGTTCACTCACTTCACTGAAATTCTTGGTGATGATGGCCAAGTTCTGGTTGTTCAGCTGCAAAGTCGACAGCATCGCATCCAATCCACCTTCTTCAGCACTTTGCAGTACATCGCCGTTTTCGATGGCCGGGACGTTGCTGTTGCCGCCCTCGATGACGATCAACTTGTTGCCGATAAAACTTTCCGAGCCGATTTTGGCTATCGCATCCTTCCGGATATATTCATGCGATTTCTCTTCAATGGCCATCACAATCTCCACTTGTTCTAGGTTTCTAAAGGTGATGCTTTTTATCGTCCCGATTTTCACCCCCGAAAACCATACGTTATTGCCCGCTTTTAAACCGCTCACGTCATTGAATACCGTAGATACATGGATATTCTTCGAAAAGCGGTTCTGCTGGCCGCCGAGCACGAGGATGCCCGCCACGAGGATGATGATCCCGATCAGCACAAACAGCCCGACGATGACCGTTCGTTTATTTTCACTAGCACTCATAATTACTTGATAAAATTATAGTCATAAAACGGCTTTACACGGCCGTCGTCTGTATCAAAAATCTGGTCGAAACTCCCCTCCCGCTCAAACCGCCCATCCAGCAGCATCACGATGCGATCTCCGACACTCTTGGCGCAGGCGAGGTCGTGCGTGATGATGATCGAAGAAGTCTTATACTTCTCCTGCACTTCATTGATAAGTCCGTTAATCTCGATGCAGGTAATCGGGTCGAGGCCTGCGGTCGGCTCGTCATACAGCATGATTTCGGGCCGCAAAATCAAGGTACGTGCTATACCGATTCGCTTACGTTGCCCACCCGATAGCTCCGACGGCATCTGATTCAACGTATTCAACAGCCCTACGGCATCCAATACATCTTCCACCTCGTGGTTGATTTCCTTACGCGAAAGGTGCCGTTTGTTCCGCACCAGCGGAAATTCCAGGTTTTCACGTACGGTCATGCTATCATATAACGCACTGTTCTGGAAAGAGAAACCGATTTTCAATCGCAGTTGCTGGAGTTCCTTTTCATCCAGCTCGTCCACCTGCTCCTCCAACACTTCGATGGTGCCCGTATCGGGTTTAAGCAACCCGGATATCAGCTTGATCAACACGGACTTGCCCGTACCCGATCGCCCTAGCACCACCAAGTTTTCTCCTTTAAACAAATCGAGGTCCACATCGTGCAATACATCCAAATCGCCGAATGATTTACGCACGTTCCGTACGGTAATTACCCGCCTATCGTAGTCGATATGTCCACCGGTTTTTAACATTATGCGCGCATGCCTTGTATGATTTGTACAATGAGGATCTCCTCAATAAACACGAGGAACATCGACATGACCACGGCCCAATTCGCCGCGCGTCCCACCCCTTCCGTCCCTTTGGACGAATGGTAACCTTGGTAGCAGCCCACGATGCCGATGGTGAAGCCGAATACCACGGCTTTCAGCACCAGCGAAAAGACATCGAGGAAAGTCACCGCTTCAAACACCTGATCGAAATACACCCTAAAACTGGTGTTTTCAACCTGATTAACACTGAGGAATGCGCCCAGCAGGCCCACTGCGGCCGTATAGAAAGACAGAATGGGTATGCCGATAGTGGTTGCCAATACCCGGCTCACCACCAGGAATTTGAACGGGTTGGTGCCCGACACCTCCATGGCATCAATCTGCTCAGTTACCTTCATGGAACCCAGTTCGGCACCGATCTGCGAACCGACTTTACCCGACGCGATGAGCGCGGTAACAAGTGGTGCCAACGCCCGGATGATAGCGATGGATATCAACGCCGGCAACCACGAAGTGGCACCGAACTCTGCCAGCGAAGGGCGCGACTGGTTGGTAAACACGATACCGGTAATAAAACCGGTCAGCGAAATAAGGGGTAGCGACTTCCAGCCGATTTCGTAACACTGCCGGACAATCTCCTTGAATTCATACGGTGGCCGGAACACCTCCCGGAAGAAACGCATAACAAACCGATGGATATTGGCTAACTCAATGAGCGTACGAAGTATCTTCTTTTTTACCATCCGCAGATTCTCGCAGTTAAGGCGGCAAATTTAGCTAAAAAAACCATCAATTTCCTTATATTAACGCTCATTTCGGTAAATTGTTCTAGAAGGCCCCATCCGGCATTTGCGGCAGCCGAAGATATTGCGATTAAACCATCGGCATGCCCGCATAGTCATACCACCAGAACAAACAAGAGTGTTGCACCTTTAAATCAGCAGGTCATGAAAACGATGAAGAAGACCGGACTTACGCTACTGACAGCAATCGCCTTTATGGCGATCGCGGCAACAAATGCCGTGAAAGCTCAGCCCGGCATGAGCGTTTCGTTCCAACTATTTTACGACGAATTGGCACCTTACGGGGAGTGGATAAACGACCCGGAATATGGGTATATATGGCTCCCTTATGCGGAGGACGGTTTCCAACCCTACGCTACGAATGGCCATTGGGTGATGACGAGCTACGGGAATACCTGGGTCTCTAATTACGATTGGGGATGGGCACCGTTCCATTATGGCCGGTGGACATATAGCGACTATTATGGCTGGGCCTGGGTACCCGGTTACGAATGGGGCCCGGCGTGGGTGAGCTGGCGGAGCGGCGGCGGCTACTATGGCTGGGCACCGCTGGGTCCGCGCATGAGCATCAACGTACATATCGGAATCCCACACCACCATTGGGTGTTCGTTCCTCAGCGCTACATCTGTAGCCCGCGGCTTTACAGCTACTATGCGCCGTATCGCAATCGGGTCGGGATCTATAACCGCACAACGATTATTAATAACACCTATGTATATAACAACCGTACCTACGTCAGCGGTCCGCGCCGTAGTGAGCTTGAGCGTGCAACCGGCAGCCGGGTGGCGGTTCGTGAAATCAGTCGGGCTTCACGCCCCGGAAGGGCGTCGGTAAGCAGCCGTTCAGTAAGCCTTTATCGCCCCGAGGTCGATCGCAACAGCCGTTCGTCGGCCCGCCCTGCAAAGGTGGCTGACGCATCAGCGGTACGGACTACCAACAGGGCTACCGGCAGCCGTACAGCAACCGTGTCTGCAGGAAATAACCGCAGTACGACCGCTGCGCGCGGAACTGCCACACGTCCAGCCAACAATCGCACTTCAGCGTCAACTCGCGCAGGCAGCAACGGTGAAACCGTGCGTACCAATAGCAACAGCCGGACACGTGAATCCGCAGCACCGCCAGCACGCACGCGTGCTACCTCGCCGGAAACGAATTCGGTTCGCAGCAAAACCAATACGTCGCGCGAGACAACCACCCGCGCCGCGGTGCCTGAGCACCAAAGCCGGTCGACATCCAGCGTGCAGCGGACCAACAGACCTACGGTGAGCCAAAGTAACCGGACGTCTACGCGGACACAGCGCGCCACCCCGGCACGGAGCACGAGCACCAAGGCGTCTACGCAAGGGGCCGGTCGCCCCAATCGCAATACCACGGTGAAAAGCCAGTCTTCGTCGCGACCAAAAGTATCGACAAGCAGCCGCTCGCAAAACAGCCGCAGCAGCGCGACACGTGCTAGGTCCGCCGACCGGAATGGCTCATCCGGCAGGGGCCGCGGGTAGTGCGGCAACCAAGCCATTAGGGTACCCAAAGGAATTAACCCGTTTCGTATAAAACGAGACGGGTTATTTTTTGCGTTATGGAAACCATCATGATTTTTCAGACCATACAAGGGTATGAATAAACGGCTTCAGCCATCTTGAATGCCGTTAAAGCTTACACGAATGAAAAATCTGCCAGCTTCATCACCGACAAAAAGCAAATTTAAATAGATGAAAATCCCTACCTTTGAAAACGTTAGAACCAAATAATAACCATGGATAATAATAGAAGAAAATTCTTAGGAACCACTTTGGCAGGCGCAGCACTGGCCATCAGCCTGCCCGAAATCGTAAAAGCAGCCTTGGCACCATCGGTAGCAGCACCGAAAATCCGGATAGCGGAAAACGACGTTATCCTATTCCAAGGCGACTCCATTACGGATGCGGGCAGGGACAAGAAAAACATGTCGCCCAACAACAGCGGTGCATTGGGCCACGGCTATGCCTTACTGGCGGCGGCCAATCTGTTGCATGCGCATGCAACGAAGCAACCTTCCATTTACAACAAAGGCATCAGTGGCAACAAAGTACACCAGTTAGCTGCGCGCTGGGAAGAAGATTGTATCGCGATAAAACCTAATATCCTAAGTATCCTCATTGGTGTCAACGATTACTGGCACACGTTATCGGGCAATTATGATGGCACCATCCAAGTGTACCGAGACGACTACCGGAAATTGCTCGACCGCACGATGAAGGCACTCCCCGGCGTGAAACTCATCATTGGCGAACCGTTTGCCGTGAATCATGTAAAAGCCGTTACCGACGACTGGTTCCCGGCGTTCGACGAATACCGCACCGCTGCCCACGAAATAGCCGATGAATACCATGCCGTATTCATCCCCTACCAACGGGTATTTGATGAAGCTTCGAAAAAGGCACCCGCTTCGTATTGGACCGGTGACGGCGTGCACACAACGACAGCCGGCGCGCAATTGATGGCAGAAGCGTGGTTGCAAGCGGTGAAATAAGTGATAATTGGTAGTTGATAATTGATAATTGCTAATTGATAGTTGATAGTTTCACTGCCGATACCGTAGTGTGGGTGGCCACCGATTGCAAATAGCAAAAAGCAAACGGCAATATGCAAAGCGCTAAAAATGATTAGCTCCATATTGGATAACGACTTTTATAAATTCACTATGCAACATGCGGTGATGAAGCTTTTCCCAAAAGCACGGGCCAAGTACAGCTTCATCAACCGTGGGCAGCATGTATTCCCGTCCGGTTTTGCTACGGCTTTACAAGCTGCCATCGGCCAACTGGCTAAGCTTCAGCTCACCAAGCAAGAGAAGAGTTACTTCGCCGCCACATGTCCGTATATAGATCCAACGTATTTCGACTTCCTACAAGGATATCGTTACGACCCGGCGGAGGTGCAAATCGAGCAACATTGGGGCGAGATTACGGTTACTATTGAAGGCTATTGGTACCGGACCATCTTGTGGGAAGTCCCTATTATGTCGTTAATATGCGAGCTATATTATCAGCTTATGGACAGGGCGCGCCAACCGGATGAACAGGTGATGGTGACCGCCACCCAGAAGATCGAGCGGTACAAGCAACTGGGCGTTACCATCGCGGAGTTCGGCACCCGCCGCCGCCATTCATACGCTGTGCACCGGTTGGTGGTGCAGGCGTTATGTGCTGCGGGTGAAGGTACGTTCATTGGCACGAGCAACGTACACATGGCTATGCTTAACCAAACGAAGCCCATTGGTACACATGCACATGAGTGGTTCATGTTCCATGCGGCCAAATACGGGTTCAAGATGGCCAACCTATTGGGCTTGGAGCATTGGTCGAACGTATACCGCGGCGACCTGGGCATTGCGCTTTCCGATACCTATACCACTAACGTGTTCTTCGGGCAATTCGACAAAAAGCTCTCCAAGTTGTTCGATGGCGTTCGGCACGACAGTGGTGATCCCTTGACCTTTGCCGACAAGACCATTGCTCACTACCAGCAACATGGTATTGATCCACGCTCGAAAACCATCATCTTTTCCGACGGCCTGAACGCGGAAAAAGTAACCCGCATCGCTGAATATTGCAGCGGCCGTATTGGCTTATCGTTCGGGATCGGCACCAATTTCACCAACGACGTGGGCTTATCGCCAATGAACATTGTCATCAAAATGATCGAGGCATACCCCGAAGAGGCGCATTGGACGCCTGTTGTTAAACTTTCCGATGAGCCGGGCAAACATACGGGCGATACGGGGACGATCGCCTTGGCTAAGCAAATCCTTGACATTCCTTGAAAAACCTATGGCACTTGATGTGTTGGGCCATGCCCTCCATGATTACTTACAGGGTCGCCGCGGTGATCCGCTGCTTACCCACACCAGCTTTGGCGGCGTGGAAGAGATGCCCGTAGCCGAATTTTTCCGGCAACCGGCCGATTTCCCTGATCTGGAACATAGCGCATTGGGATTATGCGACGGGAGCGTGCTCGATGTGGGTGCCGGCGCGGGCAGCCACGCGCTGTTCCTGCAAAAACGCGGGATAGACATCACGGCGCTGGAGCGGTCACCGTTGGCTTGCGAAGTGATGCGTGTCCGGGGGGTAAAACAAGTGGTAACTTCAGATTTCTTTGCCTATTCAGATGGTGGCTATGACACGCTGCTGTTTTTGATGAACGGGATCGGCGTGGCCGGCACGCTTAATCGGCTAACAACGCTGCTCAACCACTGTAAAACCTTGCTAAACCCCGGCGGCCAACTCCTTTTCGACTCGTCGGATATCGCTTATCTCTATGCCGACGGCACGGTGGATAAGCCAGTAGGTTATTACGGCGAAATCCGATACCAGTATGCGTATAAAGGTAAGCGCAGTACGCCTTTCGATTGGTTATTCATCGATCAGCAGACCCTCATCAGCATTGCGCAGCCGCTGGGCTGGGTAGTACAGATTCTATATGAGGACGGGCACGACCAGTACTTGGTGCGGATGGAGCTGGCGAACGGATAGAGGTGGGCCTTTAATAGAATATAAAAAAGGGGCTGGGAGCCCCTTTTTTAGCGATAGAATTGTTTTGGGTTTACAAACACATGAAAAGAAGCGGAACAATTCTGGGAAACCGCTTGATAACGGAACAATCAGTCTCCGGTTCTTACCCATCGTTCACGAATACCTCGGCCAAGGCCGGTGTAATTGACTTCGAAAATCAGGTTTTCGGCATCCACAAGGACAACTTCATCAATTGATGTAGCCAAAGGTGAACCACTATAGGTTAATAAATCTATGATGTCGGTGTTGTCACCGTTAAATTGGTACTCGGAATATCCGCTGTAAGTGAACCACAGTCCGTTGCTGCCATCACTTCTCAATCGATTAGGGCCGACTGTACTCAACGTATTCACATCGGATATCGACCCCCCGATATTTCCGTCTATTCCTCCATAATCGTTGATTACGGTAACTTCGTATGTTCCCTCCCAAATACTTTTGATGGGAAGGCTGTAAATGGCCGTTCCGATGTTACCGCTAATAACGCCGTGGGAAGTGGAAACAATGGCTACGGCCAAAGCATTACTCTTTGATTGATCAAGCATTTCCGGTCTGACCTTAACTGCAAATGTCGCAAATTTCTCGCCTTTCCTTATCGTCACCGAAGACGGAATTTCGTAAGAACCGGCCGGAAGGGGTTCATAAGTCGTGCTCTCTTCGGCATTGTACTCCGCTATCGCATCATTCGCAACCGCCAGCTCGACCACGATATCTTGAGGAGCGGTGTTCTCAGGTCCAGCGTAATTTACTCCGGCGGTAAACTCTACCTCTGGTAACACTTCCAATGTTGACGGTACATACATGACATATAGGTCATTATAGCCGTTTACGGGGGCTGTTACGTTATAAAACTCCACAACATTATGACTTCCCGAAGGATCCAATGCATATTTGTCATCTTTCAGGCAGGAACTGAATACCCCCATAAAGATAAAAACAGCTAGAATATTGGTTATCTTTTTCATTGTAATCTACTTAATTTATGCTTTCTCAGCTTAATGATATGCTTTCTCAGTGCTCCAAGTTATACTTAAATCGCCGACATTTATTGTTTAGCCCAGAAAATCAGATCCGTGAAGGGATTTATATCTCTAACGTTTTCAGGATTATACGCGTATTCCGATTGTGGATATAACAACATGGTCGGTAACTCATCCGGACGCGTTGCGTTGGACGTCGTGGAAGCGAAGTTATTGTATTTATCGGCATTTGGGCTTGTTCTTGGGTAGCCCGTCCGTCGATAATCGTTCCATGCCTCATGGCCGTGAACCATATTTAATGCGATGTATTTTTGTGTAATGATGGCTTCGAGTTTTTCTTCGTCCGAAACCGCAAGATCGAAATTGACCAGTTTACTGGTGTTGTTATCGGCGATGTAAGTGTCTACATCTTCCAAAGCCGCTGCTTCGTCGACCTCGCCATTGACATCTTTGTTCAGGTAAATAAATGATGCCGTTATGCCCGCTACGAAACCGGCTTTCGCATCTCCTGAAATATAGCCTTTAAATTGTGCTTCAGCCTGAAGAAAATAAGATTCAGCGGCCAACATGATTGGCTGTCCCTGACTGGGGCCTTTGACGACACCTAGCGCATTGGTTATGCTCGAAGCGCTTGCGCGGGTACCCGTATACCATGGCGAGTAATTCGGACGGATCGGAGGGTTCCCCTGCTCCACGCCCAATTGGTTCAACGGGGTAGGTCGGCTACTGTTTCCGAAATCATTAAATATCAAACTCCCGCGGCCGGGATCGTTAAGTTTATTCCCATCATAGTAACCATAAACATAGAACGTAGGAACGCGCGACGTATTAGCCACATTGCCGGTTGTTGTGTATCCCCATCTGGACCAGGTCGGATTTGGCCGGTCTAACACATATCCGGGATTGACGATGGCATCCTCCTCCAGGAAACCGATGGACTCGTCGATTGTACCGAACTCTGCGGAAACAAAATCCTGAAGAGCTGGCACCTCCGAAACCCGTAAAAGCATCCGCAACTTGATCGTATTGGCAAACTGTTTCCATAAATCCATATCTCCTCCAAAAAGCGGATCTGAAGACGAATTTAGCGAAAGCGGAAATTCCGCATTATCGATAATCGCAATCGCTTCATTCAGATTGGCGACTAGGTCTCGGTAAATATCAGGGGCATTATCGTATTTGGGAGTAAGATTACCCGTGCCCTGCAACGCCTCAGAATAAGGCACGTCGCCATGGGCATCGACCACCAATTGGAACATGTAGGCGGTCATAATTTTTGCAGCAGCATTGAAATGCGCATATGCGTCTAAACCCTCCGTCTGATCGATTACGTACTTATAATCGTTCAGGTTATCGTATGTTCCCGCCCAGTTCGTAAGATCATCCGGAGTAAAATTATAATTTAATAAGGAGCCGAAACCGGAAAAGCCACCGGCGTTGGCAATATAGCCCACCAACGAACCACCATAGGTATTATATGCGGCCGATTGCGCCGCCGATCCTACGATAGCGGTAGGCATGATCAGGTCTGCCTGCACGTCGGTCGCCGCGTTCGGGTTTTCATTGATGTCGAGATATTTCTCACAGGACGCCATGGAAAATACCAATACAATCGATGCAATTTTTATACTTATCTTTTTCATTCGAAAATTTCTTAGTTGTAAACACATTGTCTTACAATTTTATTAAAACGTCAAAAGGATGGTACCGCCGAAATAACGTGCAGGAGGCGTAATGGAAACATTCGCAATACCAATTGCATTGCTATCGGCGCCCGCCTGGCTATATTCCGGGTCCGTGTAGAGGTTCGTTTCAGGCACCCAGATAAACAGGTTGCGCCCTTGAATACTGACGGTAGCGCCCTTTATATAACCGTGGAAAATATGGGCCGGTACGTCGTATGACAAGGTAGCCTCACGCCATTTCCAAAACGCACCGGAGTGCGCATAATTTTCACCGATGTCCCTATTCCTGGTGCCGTCGGTCCAGAAATCCGCCCCGCCAGATCGGGTCGTCACGTTTGTATTCGCAACATATTGATCGGTCTCCGGATCCAGGTAAGACGAGTTCGGTATGACGAAGCGTTCGCGGTTATACCAAGCTGTCCGGATACCCGCTCCCGAAAAATCGAAGGCCGTAGTGACACCGTTATAAAAATAATGTCCGGTACGGTACTCAAATAAAGAGGTGAGCCGGAAGCCTTTCCACCGAACCTCCAGGTCTGTACCCAGTATATGTGGTGGGTTAGAGGTACCCAAAATATGGAATGACCCATCAGTTGATGGGAAACCGCTAACCGGATCAACAATGATGCGCCCTTGAGGATCACGGGCATAACGCGTAGTTTTCAATAGTGGAAAAGGTTGGCCTTTTTCCGCGACGACAAGGCCGCCCCCACTCGATAAAAACCTGAGTTCATCGGACTCGTTCGAAAGCGACAGCACCTCATTCCGGTTATGCGCGTAGTTTGCTCCCAAGGTGACGGTTAGTCCATTTAAGTTGCGTACCGGAGTAACGCGCAAGTAGGTTTCGACACCCTCGTTAAGCACCTCTCCCACGTTTGTTAACAACGAACTGAATCCGGTCGCGGTAGAAACACTCACACCAATGGTCTGATCCACTGTATTTGTCTTGTAATAGGTCACGCCGCCACTGACATCGCCATTCAACAGGTCGAAATCCAATCCCAATTCAGGCCCTTTCGTGATTTCAGGATTAATGTTGGCGGAGACCAGCCGACCATCCAACGAGAAGCCAGCAGCGCCACCATACGGGTAACCATTCGCCTGACTGAAGGTGGGGAATAAGGAGTATGCTCCGAGGTTACTAAATACATTCCCCAAATTAACGTTGCCAACGTATGCATAGCCGGCACGCAACTTGAGGTATTCCATCCAAGACAGGTCTTTGAATGACGGGATGGCATCGGTAATGATAAATGACATATCTACGGACGGATAGAAAAATGAGCGGTTGCCCTTGGCTAAAATGGACCGCCAGTCGTTGCGACCGGTGATGTGCGCAAAGAGGTAGTTTCTGAATCCCAGACGTAAGTCGCCAAAAACCCCAATCTGCCTAGCACGGTAATTGGACTCCCCTGCGCCGGCGTTATTTTGAGAGTTCGCAATATTATACAGCTCATCGACAACCAAGCCATTTGCGTTCACCCCGATAAACTTGTTACTATTGTCGCGGATACTCGCCCCTAAGGTACCTTCAAAGGTTAAGTCCCTGGAAATGTCTCGAGTATAAGTCGCCACTACGTCAGAATTCAACTGAAAATACCAGTTCTGCGCGTCACTGACATTACCCGCTATATCAGTCTTCGCACTTCCCGAAATGCTTTTTGTATAGTCTGAAAAGGTAAACTTTCCCGTACGAGCTTTATCACGGTAATTTCGCGAACTAATTCCAATCCGATACGTTAGACTGAGGCCGTCAATAGGCCTCCAACGCAGCTGGGCATTTCCTTGCAGGTATTCATTCACAGCCAATGATCTCGAATTATCCAAGGTGAAGTAAGGATTGTCATAATACTCGTTGTAGTACCCGTTCGGGTTGGCGTACGGATCATTCTCCCAGTCCTTATAGCGCGTCAACGGAATATGAGACGGGTTCATCAGTATATTGGTGTACATATTGGCCGCGTCAGTCGTGCGGTCGTACCAATTGTAAATGTAATTTGCGGTATATTCTACGTCGAAATTTTCATAAACTTTTCGCGTGCCGTTTACACGCACCTGCGCTCTTTTATACCGGTCCTGTGGTACGGTTGATTTCTGATCGTAGAACTGGCCAGAGAGGTAATACGTAGACTTCTCATCACCTGAGGTCAACGACAGGTCCGTTTGATTCGTAAGACCAGTTTCCCAGAAATCGTGCCTGGCGTTTGTTGGCGAGTATGGTACGGTTTGGATCGAACCATCTTCCAGGGGTTTCCCAATCTCTACCATGGAGCCGTCAAACTCCGGTCCGTATTGTTGGTTTTCATAAGGGGTGTAGGTTTTCACGGCGTCCGGCGTGGTACCTGAACCGAAACGTGTCTGTAATTGCGGATAATAACTTACTTCTTCCAATGTGGTGGTATGCGACAATTTGACAAACGTCTGACCGGCTTTCCCTTTCTTTGTCGTGATAATTAATGCACCATTCGAAGCATCAGAACCATACAACGCCGCGGCGCCAGCCCCGTTCAACACTTGGATGCTCTCGATATCTTCCGGGTTCAAGTTACCCAGTAAGGAATTGGGTACAATGATGTTATCCAATACCAGTAAGGCTTGGTTATTGCCCGTTAAAGAACGCTGGCCTCGGAGTATGAGTCGATAATTCGGGTTTATACCGCCACTAACGGCGTTGACCTGGAGCCCGGCGACCTTCCCGGAGAGCGCGGAGCCTATACTTCCGCCCTTCCCTTGCGTAACCTGCTGGCTGGAAACCGTGGTCGCCGCATTCCCCAATTGTCGTTGTTTCACTGTCAAACCGACTCCGGTTACCACCACCTCATCCAAACTGGTGCTAACAGGTTCCATTACGACATGGAGTGTGTTCCCACGCTGAGCATAATTTGTGATGGAATGCTGTTGAGTTTCGTAACCGAGATAAAGAAATCGGACTTCGTCGAAATTGGAAGGCACCGTAATCGCGTAGTTACCATCGTCATCGGTGCTTGTGGCGATTGTGGATCCAACAACCGTAATTGAAACTCCCGATAAAGGCGCTCCGTTATCAGCGGCAGTTACTTTCCCGCTTACCACCCTGGTCTGCGCGTAGGATATACCCACCGCAAAAGCACAGAGCGCAACAAAACTGAGTAATTTTTGTTTCATGTGTTTTGAATTTAGTTAAGTAATAATTGACAACTATCCGGAATACCGGCTTTCTTACTGCGGAACGCTATGGTCTTAACGCAGTCGATGTCACCTCTGCAATGTCGTACAGCGCCATCTAAATCAGGACATAACACCCCCCTTGTAAGCATAGCCTACTATTCGCTTAAAAGTTCTGGTGTAATGGTATCAAAGAAAAATCGATACCATCGTTAATCTCGTGTGCTAGTAAATGTTTTAATAAATCTTTGTTTCGTTCTCGTGAAAATTTGTGTTCAAAATGCGTGCTTATATGTATGACATGTTTGCTAACTCAAACTTAAATAAAGCTTTCCGTTACCCATCAGCACTGATTTTTCCAGTTCGTCTCACTTATTTCGGTTAGTTTTCGCCTATATAGACGATTATATGTTCGTCTTAACTGAAAAGGCTTAGACAAAAGTAAATTTTTAATTGACAAAAACAAAAAAATGTTAAAATAAAATTCACATGCAACATTTAGTATGTTAGGCGCGTCTTATGAGAGCTAGATAAGTGTTTTAAAATTATGGCAAAAAAGACGCTGGGCGAAATCATTAAGGAAACGATGAAAGAAAAAGGCATCAAGAGTTCCTCCGTGGCCCGGAAAATGAATGTGTCCCGTCAGGCCATCAGCCAGATTGACCAACGCAAGAAATTCGACCTTGAATTCCTCCAGCGCCTGAAAGAGGCCTCTGGTTTAGATTTCACGGCTATCGCCTATGAGAATATCGCCCACAGCGTTACCCACACGCCCAACAGCGCGATCAATTCCGCCGGCAAACAACCCATAGACCTACCCGAAGGGATTACGATTAATATCAGGTTAACGGCGAAAAACAAGGAAAAGCTAAACAACCTGACGTCATTTATTGAAGAAGTCGAAGCGTCTGGCAAACGATACGGGTTCGAACTGACCTAGTCGATCCACTCAAAGCCGGTATAGGGCACCAATACCGCGGGCACCTTGATGCCTTTACTCGTCTGGTTGTTTTCCAGAATGGAGGCCAAAATCCGTGGCAATGCCAACGCACTGCCATTGAGCGTATGGGCTAGTTGTGTTTTACCCCCCTCCCCTTTGAACCGCACTTTGAGCCGGTTTGCCTGATAGGTCTCGAAGTTCGACACGGAGGATACCTCCAACCAACGTTGCTGGGCAGCACTCCACACTTCCATATCATAGGTAAGTGCCGAGGTAAAGCTCATGTCGCCGCCGCAAAGCCGCAGCACACGGTACGGCAGCTCAAGTGACTGCAACAAAGATTGCACATACGTGGTCATTTCTTCCAATACCGCGTAGGATTTCTCCGGATGGACAATTTGCACGACTTCCACTTTATCGAATTGGTGCAGGCGGTTTAGTCCGCGGACATGGGCGCCGTAAGATCCGGCCTCCCGGCGGAAACATGGTGTATATGCTGTGTGCTTAATCGGGAAATCACTTTCTTTCACGATGGTATCGCGGTACAGGTTGGTGATGGGCACCTCCGCCGTGGGAATGAGGTACAGGTCATCGATTCCTACGTGGTACATCTGCCCTTCCTTATCGGGGAGCTGGCCGGTACCGAAGCCCGACGCCTCATTGATCAATATGGGGGGTTGCACTTCCCAATAACCGGCCTTTGCAGCCTGGTCGAGGAAGAAGTTGATCATAGCACGCTGCAACCGTGCCCCCTTGCCCTTATATACAGGGAATCCCGCCCCCGTAATTTTGTTGCCTAGTTCGAAGTCGATGATGTCGTATTTAGCCGCCAGTTCCCAGTGAGGCAGCGCGCCTTCCGGAAGGTCGGGCCACTCACCGTACTCCAGCACCACCTCGTTGTCGTCGGCACTGGCTCCCTTCGGTACCGACTGGTGCGGCAAGTTGGGAAGAAGCACCAATTTCTGGTATAAACCGGCTTCTACGGCTGCCAGTTCGTCGGAAAATTTCTTCTGTTGCTCCTTGTATCCGCTCGATTGCGCTTTCGCTGCTTCGGCTTCATCGCGCTTACCCTGGCGCATCAGTTCGCCGATCCGGCGTGCCGCAGCATTCGCGGCGGCAGCGATGCTGTCCGCTTCCGTCTGGATTTGCCGGCGGCGTTCATCTAACGCAATCACATCGTCGACCAAATCCAACTCTCGGAAGTTCCGGACGGCTAGACGTTCAATCACCTTTCCACGGTTTTCACGGATATAATTAACTTGCAACATAATTTCTTTTACTTTGTAGCGGCAAAAATAAT
>CAZTJY010000049.1:23127-26326 GCA_964613725.1 uncultured Parapedobacter sp.
ACCTCGTCCCCACTCCCATCGGCAATCTGGAAGATATGACGCTGCGCGCCATCCGCGTACTGAAAGAAGCGGATTTCATTCTGGCGGAGGACACGCGCACAAGCGCCCCGATGCTCAAACATTTCGGCATTGCCGGAAAGGTGTTTGCACACCACCAGCACAACGAACACAAGGCCGTAGCCGAAATCATCCGCTTTCTCGGGGAAGGCAAAACCGTGGCGCTGATATCCGATGCGGGCACACCAGCAATATCCGACCCGGGCTTCCTACTGGTGCGCGAAGCCATCAAACACGGCGTAGCCGTACATTGCCTCCCCGGAGCAACGGCCTTTGTGCCGGCACTGGTCGCCTCGGGTCTCCCGTGCGACCGCTTCTGCTTTGAGGGGTTCCTTCCGGTGAAGAAAGGGCGGCAAACACGGCTGAAATCACTAGCCGGGGAAACCCGTACACTGGTTTTCTATGAGTCGCCCCACCGGCTACTTAGAACATTAAGTGAGTTTATAGCCGTATTTGGCGACGAACGCACTGCGTCCGTATCGCGGGAAATCAGCAAGGTCTATGAAGAAACCGTCCGGGGCACGCTGGGGGAACTCCTGCTCCACTTCAATACACATACACCCAAAGGGGAATTCGTAATCTGTATACAGGGACACGACGTATAGTCGACCGTACTTGCAAAGTCGCACCATTTTAAGTACGTTTGTCCAAAGCGTTACGAACCGTGTTTAAGCCCATTACCATCAAAGATATCGCGCAGGCATTGGACCTATCGCCATCCACCGTGTCGCGCGCGCTCAGTGACAGCTACGAAATCAACGAAGAAACCAAGAAACGTGTGCTGGATTACGCCGAGAAACACAACTATCGCCGCAATCCCATCGCGTCCAGCCTCCGCCATGGGCGTAGCTATTCCATCGGTGTCGTGGTCTGTGAAGTGGCAAACAGTTTCTTCTCACATGCGGTAGACGGCATCGAGTCGGTCGCATACAGCAAAGGTTACCACGTTATCATTTCGCAAAGCCACGATGCTTATGAACGCGAGGTAGTGAACATCCAGCACTTAGCCAACCGAGCCGTGGATGGATTGCTGATTTCCATGTCGGCCGAAACGAAAGATTTCTCCCACATCGTGAAATTGCACGAACAAGGGCTCCCGATCGTGTTTTTTGACCGTGTTATCGACGCTTTCGACACCCACACCGTCACCTCCGACAACCGTACTGGTGCAAAGAATGCCACGGAGTCGCTCATTGACCGCGGTTTCACGAAAATCGCCCACTTGGCCAATGCCCCGCACCTTTCGATTACCGCCGAACGGATGGAAGGGTACCAATCGGCGTTAGCACGTCATGGCATCGATCTGGATGAATCGCTTATCCGCTACTGCCATCACGGTGGGCGCATACAACAGGAAGTGGAAGATGCCGTGCGATACTTCATCAACCTCGATGAAAAGCCAGACGCCATATTCGTGGCCAGCGATCGGCTGAGTATGGGCTGCCTATCCGCATATAACAAACTACTTCCCAAGGGACTACACCCGGCCGTCGCCGGATTTTCCAACTCGGACGTGCTTGATCTGCTGCAAGCCGACTTCACCTGCATCCGCCAACCGGCGTTCGAAATGGGCCGTGTAGCCATGGAGATGCTCATCCAACTGATCGAAAGCCGGTATCCGGTGTACGATTTTGAGAATACCGTACTGGAAACGAAACTCATCGTGCGGTAGGCCGTCCGCCCCACCCGCCCACTCGCTATTTCCCTTTTAAAACCGTACCTTTGCGCCCATGATTAATGTATCCAATCTTTCGCTCCGCTACGGCAAGCGGGTTTTATTTGAAGACGTCAACCTCAAGTTCACGCCGGGCAATTGCTACGGCATCATCGGTGCCAACGGTGCTGGTAAATCTACATTCCTCAAAATTATCTCGGGCGATGTGGACCCCACAAGCGGCTCGGTAAGCTTCACGCCGGGTGAGCGGATGGCCGTTCTGAAACAAGACCACTATGCTTTTGACGAATTCCCTGTCATCGAAACGGTGATGATGGGCCACCAAGAGCTGTATGCGATCATGAAGGAGAAGGATGCCATTTATGCCAAGGAAGATTTTTCCGATGCGGACGGTGAGCGCGCCGGTGAATTGGAAGCGAAATTTGCCGAAATGGACGGGTGGAATGCCGAAAGTGATGCCGCGACCTTGCTCAGCAACCTGGGTATAGACGAGGGCCTACACTATAAACTGGTTAAAGAATTGGATGGGAACCAGAAGGTCCGCGTGCTCTTGGCGCAGGCACTTTTCGGCAGCCCGGACATCCTGCTGCTCGATGAGCCTACCAACGACCTCGATATCCATACCATCGCTTGGCTGGAAGACTTCCTCGCCGGCTATGAAGCCATCGTGCTGGTCGTATCGCACGACCGGCACTTCCTCGACTCCGTGTGTACGCATGTGGTTGACATCGACTTCGGTAAGATGACCATCTATACGGGCAACTATACGTTCTGGTATGAATCAAGCCAGCTGGCGCTGAAACAGCGTGCCGACCAGAACAAGAAGATGGAAGACAAAGTGAAGGAACTCCAGGAATTTATCCGGAGATTCAGCGCCAACGCCTCCAAATCCAAACAGGCGACCAGCCGGAAAAAAGCACTTGAGAAAATAAACCTCGAAGAAATCAAGCCCTCTAATAGGAAGTACCCCGCCATCATGTTCAATACCATGGCACGGGAAGCCGGCGACCAGATCTTACAGGTGGAAAAGCTCGGGAAATCACTCAATGGCGAATTGCTGTTCAGTGACGTGAACTTTATGGTGAACAAAGGTGATAAAATCGCTGTGCTTTCGCAGAATAGTCTGGCCACTACGGCATTTTACGACATCCTTGCCGGGCGCGACAAAGACCATTCCGGCAGCTTTAAGTGGGGCGTTACCATCAGTGTTGCCGATATCCCCATGGACAACAGCGACTATTTCGAAGGTAAATCGGAAAACCTGATCGACTGGCTGCGGGAATATGGACAGCCGGGCCAGGACGAGCAGTTTATCCGCGGCTTCCTGGGCAAGATGCTGTTCTCGGGTGAAGAAGTGTTGAAGAAATGTTCCGTCTTGTCGGGCGGTGAAAAAATGCGTTGCATGTTTTCACGGATGATGCTGCAACAGGCCAATATGCTATTGTTCGACGAGCCGACAAACCACCT
>CAZTJY010000050.1:0-26046 GCA_964613725.1 uncultured Parapedobacter sp.
TGGTTGTCCATATTTTTAAAACAGATAAACGCAGCTATTACGGTATCGAGGACCTATGGGGCGATGCCGAAATGGAGTACTACCAGAGTGCGTAATTCACACAAAAAAAGGAAGCAAAGGTATGCCTAAAGGACCAGATAGATTAAAGAGAGTGCCCAGCAAGAAGGTAACGCCGAAGCCGCCGCGTTTCAACATTATATGGTTGTGGGTAGCGATGTTTTTCGGTTTTTTTGCGTTGCAGTATCTTTTTACAGACGACAATGCAAAGCAGATTACCTACCAGGAGTTCGAGGAAAAGATGCTTAAGGCCGGCGACGTTGAACGCTTGACTGCTTACAAGCGGAATGAACTTTTTTTCGTTGAAGTGTTCATAAAAGAGGATCGGCTTAGCGAGGAGAAATACAAAGAAGTACAGCCCAGTTCAAACAGCCTGTCTTTATCGCCGCCCAGTGGGCCGCAATATTTCTTTACCGATGGCTCATACGATGCCCTGGAACGTAAATTGGATGAAGCGCAGGCGGATATCCCGGCAGCCGACAGGGTTTCACTGCGCTTGGAAGATCGCACCAATGCATGGACGGGATGGATTTTCTCCATCATGTTGCCGTTGTTGCTGATCATCGTGTTTTGGATTTTCATCATGCGCCGTATGGGCGGTGGCGGTGGCGGTCCCGGTGGCCAGATTTTCAATATCGGTAAGTCCAAAGCCACCCTTTTCGATAAAGAATCACAAGTAGCGATAACATTCAGCGATGTCGCCGGGCTGGAAGAAGCTAAGCAAGAGGTGATGGAAATCGTCGATTTCCTCAAAAACCCGAAGAAATACACTAATCTGGGTGGGAAGATCCCCAAAGGTGCGTTGCTTGTCGGCTCACCGGGTACCGGTAAAACCTTGCTGGCAAAAGCAGTGGCCGGTGAGGCCCAAGTGCCTTTTTTCTCCCTTTCGGGTTCTGACTTCGTGGAGATGTTCGTGGGTGTGGGCGCCTCCCGTGTGCGCGACCTCTTCCGCCAAGCCAAAGACAAGGCACCATGCATCATTTTCATTGATGAAATCGATGCCATTGGCCGCGCCCGTGGGAAAAATAGTGTGATGGGCGGCAACGACGAGCGCGAAAATACATTGAACCAGTTGCTGGTAGAAATGGATGGTTTCGGTACCGATTCAGGGATCATCATCATGGCGGCTACCAATAGGCCGGATGTGTTGGATTCGGCGTTGCTGCGTCCCGGACGGTTCGACAGGCAGATTTCCATCGATAAGCCGGACCTGGTAGGGCGAGAGCAGATCTTCAAGGTACACCTGAAACCATTGAAATTGGCTGCCGAGGTGGATGCCAAGAAACTTTCAGCGCAAACCCCCGGTTTCGCGGGTGCTGAAATCGCCAACGTTTGTAACGAAGCGGCGTTGATTGCCGCTAGGCGTGACAAGGCAGCCATCGACATGCACGACTTCCAAGATGCGATAGACCGCGTGATTGGTGGCCTCGAGAAGAAGAATAAGATCATCTCGCCAGAAGAAAAACGGATTGTGGCTTTCCACGAAGCGGGCCACGCCATCACGGGCTGGTTCCTTGAGCACGCCGATCCGTTGGTGAAAGTTTCCATCGTGCCGCGCGGGGTGGCCGCATTGGGGTACGCACAATACCTGCCAAAGGAACAGTTTTTGTATACCACCGAGCAACTGATCGATGGCATGTGTATGACTATGGGTGGCCGGGTGGCCGAAGACATTACGTTCGACAAAATCTCCACTGGCGCGCAAAACGATTTGGAACGCATTACGAAGTTGGCTTATGCCATGGTGGCCGTTTATGGTATGAACGATAAAGTAGGCAACGTATCGTTCAATGATAACCAGGAAAACCAGTTCCAACGCCCGTATTCCGAGAAGACGGCCGAGCTGATTGACGAAGAAGTCCGTAAGCTGATTGCCGCCATCTATGATAAAACGAAGCAATTGTTACTTGAGAAGCGGGAAGGGCTAATTGCCTTAGCCGAGAAATTACTCGAAAAGGAAATCCTCTTCCAATCAGACTTAGAGGAGATACTGGGCAAGCGCCCCTTCGATCACCGCACTACGTACGATGAATTCGTAAACGGCGAATCTGGCGAAGGAGATCAAAGTAAAGCAGCGGAAGGGCTCATACACGATGGTGTAGGCGACAACTCGGGGGTATTGGAAGACAAGCCTGCCCGGGATGATGCGTCGTCCGAGACTGCATCAACGTAAACGGAACGCATAACGGGGGGGTGCCTTGCAAAGGAACGTGAAAGCGACGACGGCAAAGGAGCAAATGCTGAAGAAAATTCGGCAGGCGCTGCTGCAGAAACGGGAGCACCCTTATCCCAATTTTGAGGAAACTGCCTTGCATGCCGAGACCGACGAGCCGATGGATGTGTTGTTTGCGCAGCGCCTCACCGCCATTGCCGGCCATTTCATCTACTGCGAAGACGAAGTGAGCTTCATCGAAGGGTTGCTGGCACTGGCCGAGCAGGAGAAGCTACGCCGGATGTACGCATGGGAGCCGCGGATGAGGAAGTTGTTGGATCATTATGAGTTCCCTTATTTCCAGACCGACAAAGACTTTGCCGAGGCCGAAGCGGGCATTACCGGATGCGAAGCGTTGATTGCGCGATCGGGGAGCGTATTGGTGAGTAATGGCGGTGCCGCGGGACGGCGCCTCAGTATTTATCCCCATATCCATATCGTGGTGGCCTACGCATCGCAATTGGTCATGGATATCAAAGATGGCTTAAACCTTATCCGGCAACGGTATGGCGATAGTATCCCGTCATCGATAAGCCTGATTACAGGGCCGAGCCGTACTGCCGATATCGAAAAAACCTTGGTGCTGGGCGCGCACGGGCCCAAAACCCTTTATGTCTTCCTGCTCGAAGACCGCTTGGGCTAGCCGATGGCCCCCTGTTACCCCCACTGTCTCCATCAGTACCTGCCCATCGAGCATGCGGATAATCCGGTCGGCATAGCGAGCATCGTGTTCACTGTGGGTCACCATCACGATGGTCGTTCCCGCTTCATTTAGCTCAGTGAGCAACTGCATGACCTCATTACCATTATTGGAATCGAGATTACCGGTGGGCTCACACGGTCAATTCATCAATGAGGTTGAAGCTCTGGAAGACGAAACCGATGTTATGTTTTCGCAGGTCGGAGCGCTTGCGCTCATTGAATTTGGCCACCTCGATATTATTGAAAAGGTAACTCCCATTATCCAGGTCGTCGAGCAGGCCAACAATGTTGAGCAACGTGGACTTCCCGCAACCCGAAGGACCCATCACGGCAACGAATTCGCCCGCTTTCACATGGATGCTCAAGTTGTTGAGTGCTACCGTTTCCACCTCTTCGGTACGGTAAAATTTTTGAAGTTCTGAAATCTTAATCATGTCGCTTTGCTTTCAGCTAGTACCCCGTGGCGATTAGGCGTAGGCGATACGCTTCCGGCAGATAACCATACATTATCGTTCCAATTTTATAACTATTTGATAGACAATACTATTTTAGTATTGTGGCCAAGCAGACTGTTCGATATCGAACACTTGATGTCCGTTTGCGGACAGCGGTTTGTTTTCTGCTAGCCCCGGGCTGGAACATGTATGTGGCTACTGTCCGAGACCGCATCTCCGGTAAACGAAACAAACATAGCAAATACATGTGCCCCGCTGGATAGCCAATTTTCGTCATGTGAAAGTACACATTCGCCTGCACCACGTGTGGCTTCATTGAAAAAAGGCCGCCAAAAATCTTCGGCAGGTGAGTATACGGCAAAAGACAGCAGGTCGGCGGCATGCCCGGGAGCGCTACCGATGCTTGTTGCCCAGGTGAGTCGTAGGCCGTCGGCTACCCATTCGGCAGTTAAGTTTCTAACGGCGGCGCGATCCCCCTCGCTTATTCGTAGGCTATCCCAGTCGATTTCCAAATGGGGGTATTGGCCCTTGATTGCATGCTTTTTGTTCCGCGACAGCGCCAGGTTAAAGGCACTCATGTTCAATGGCGCCGCCGCATCCCGGAACCCCATGCGGATCAATAGCTTTAATGGTTTAAGCACGCCCATAATGAGTTTCATCGCCTGTTCATTCGCCAATCGCGCTTCGCTTCGCGGTTTGTGGCTTTTGCGTGGTAATCCGCGGATCACATCAATGCCTTTCCATTTATAGCCGACAACACTACCTACTTTGCCGCTGAAGCTACCGTTGGGACCGTTTTTGAATACTGCCATATGGTTTTTTCTAATTGGTTACTCCCCAAATGTACAATGTTTCCCTAATTAATTGAAATGTTAATCGGATATAAATAATATATAATAGATAGATAATTGGAATTTGCCCCTATGAAAACCCTATAAAGACCCTATTATATACCTATAATATACTAATAAATTCGCGCAACAAGGTGAAGTTACCCAGAATCCTTTGGTCATAGGGGGGCGCACAGCGACTGATTACCTTGCGAATTGGGGTATTGTTTATTTCGTGGCTGTTTCAAGGGAGCCAAAAAGGTAACGTCGTAACATAACACCGGTTGGAATGATGAACGGACAAAAGGAAACATTGCGGGCACCCGCCGTCGGATCACTTACTGATATTCAATTCCTGCACGCAGTCATACGTTTCATAACTTGAGGTCACCACTTTGTCTCCCAGCTCCAATCCGCTGATGACCTCGTAGTAGTCGGGGTTTTGCCGACCGAGCTGTACATCGAAGCGGTAGGCTGTTTTACCGTCTTCGGTAAGTTTGAACACCCAGTTGCCGCCCGTTTGCTGGTAGAATCCGCCTTTAGCCAGAAGAATAGCCGTGGTTTCGTCACAAGGGCCAATCGGATCTGCAAGGTTTGCCCACGGCGGATGCCATCGGCCACTTCATTTACAAACTCCATATCCACCTGGAAACGGCCGCTAGTCACTTGCGTATAAACTTTTTTGATAACAACTGTTCGATATCGAACACCTACATGTGCGGTAGCGGACAGCGATTACAACGTCTCCACCAATTTTTCAAAGGCCATCCCCCGGGAGGCTTTCAATAACACCCAAGCGTTTTGGATGGGTTCCCGGATGAGGGCCTCTTTGGCCGCTTCCGTGGTTTCGTAAAATTCGGCATCCGGTTGCCGGTGTTGGTAGAATGCATTGCCAACGAACAAGGTCCGGGCAGCGTGCAATGAAAGCGCAGCCGCTACCACTTTTCGGTGTTCGTCGTACGCTTCCTCGCCCATTTCAAACATGTCGCCGAGTACGATGGCTTTCCGGTCGGCTTCCAACGTACGCAGGTTATCCAATGCAGCAGCCATGCTGCTGGCGTTGGCGTTATAATAATCGCAGATGACGGTATTTTGGTCGGTTTTGGTGAGTTGCGATCGGTTGTTGGAAGGGGTATATCCGCTGATCCCTTTGCCGATTCGCTCGGGAAGTACCCCGAAATAGTGGCCAACGCAGACCGCAGCAAGGATGTTTTCGGTATTGTAGGCACCGGTCAATTGCGTATGGATGGCATGATAGTCGACGCCCTTCAAACTGGTCCATTGGATTTCCAACAACGGGTTGGCCGCCGTCAGCTTGCCGGAGACCGTATTTTCTGGAGAAAGACCATAGGTGATTGGCTGTTGAACGGAGCGGTTGGCCACCATTTCACGCAACGCATGGTTGTCATTCTGCAGGAACAAGGTGCCGTTGTGCGTGGCAAGGTAATCGTAAAGTTCACCTTTGGCCTTCTTCACACCCTCGAAGCTTCCGAACCCTTCGAGGTGGGCCTTGCCCACGTTCGTAATGAGACCGTGTGTGGGTTTGGCAATCCCACAAAGGAAAGCGATTTCACCCACATGGTTGGCGCCCATCTCGATGATCGCGATTTCTGTTTGCGCCGGTATTGCAAGGATGGTTAGTGGCACACCGATGTGATTGTTTAAGTTGCCCTTGGTGGCGTAGGTGTTGAATTGCTGCGATAACACCGCCTGGATCAATTCCTTTGTCGTTGTTTTACCATTGGACCCTGTAATACCGATTACGGGGATATGTAGCTGGGTGCGGTGGTAACGGGCCAGCTCCTGGAGGGCAGTGAGTACGTCGTCGACGTACAGATACCGCTCGTCGTCGTCGGCCTGCGGCTCGTCCAGAATGGCATAGCTGGCGCCCTTGCTTAAGGCTTGTGCGGCGAACCGATTCGCATTGAACCGTTCGCCTTTTAGGGCGAAGAAAAGACTTCCCGGCAGGATATCGCGGGTGTCCGTGCTGATGGCAGGGTGTTTCCGGTAATATGCGTACAATGTTTCAGCTTCCATGATGCAAGTTTAGGGAAAAAGTTTGGCGGTTGGAAGGAATAGAAATGACGGCACCGGAAACGATACCGCCACGGAATAGCGCCGGCGAGCCGAGCGAGAAGTCGGCGCAGGGGAAACGTTCCGTCGATAAGAAAATAAAAGCGTTTCAGTAGGTAAATGCCGTCCACTTCTCGGCGCTGGCATTGCTGGTTACCACGCAGTCGATGAAGGCCATCCCCCGGACGCCGTCATCGATCGATGGGAAATCAGCAGGCTGGTAGGAGGCAGTCTCTCCGTTCATTCCAGCGGTCAGCGTTTGTGCGAAGCTCCGGTACAAGTTGGCAAATGCCTCCAGGTAGCCCTCGGGGTGCCCGCCGGGTGTCCTGCAATTGGACAGGGCGTCTTCCGAAAGGAGATCGGTGTACCGGGTGCCGGCACGTACGGTCTGCATATGGTTGTCTACCCATTTTACAAGCAACGAATTGGGCTCGTGTTGAAACCATTCGACACCTCCTTTTTGCCCATAAACTCTTATCTTCAAGGCATTTTCCTCTCCAGACGTTATTTGGGATGCCATTAACACGCCGGTGGCTCCGTTGTCAAACTGGAGCAACACATTCCCATCGTCGTCTAAAGCATTCCCCGCGGTCATGGTGCTCAATTGGGCACATAGATTAGTGATCTTTAAACCGGAAACATACTCGGCGAGATGTGCGGCATGTGTGCCGATATCGGCCATGCAACCACTTTTTCCCGAACGGTTCGGGTCGGTTCGCCATACAGCTTTCGGGTTCCCGCCCTTGTATGCCAATTTACTCATCCAGCCCTGCGGATATTCGACGATTACTTTCATGATTTCGCCAAGCTTTCCATCCTTGATCATGCGGCGAGCTTCTTTGACCATCGGGTACCCCGAATAGGTATGCGTGAGCATCAGCTGCAAGCCGGTCGCGCGAACCTTTTGCCGCAACTGTATGGCTTCTTCCAAGGAGAGCGTCATCGGTTTTTCGATGACCACGTGAAACCCGTTGTCCAAGGCCATCATGGCGGGCCCGAAGTGGGCAAAATTTGGTGTTACGATGGTCACGAAATCCATGCGCTCATGAGCCGGCAGGCGACTTTCCGCCTCGAACATTTCTTCATAGTTGGAGTAAATCCGGTTTTCGGGCAAAAATAGCGACCGACCGCTTTCATGGGCAACTTCGGGGTCGGTGCTAAGCGCGCAGCAGACCAGCTCGATCAGTCCGTCCATGTTGGCAGCGATTCGGTGGACAGCGCCGATAAAAGCGCTCTTTCCGCCGCCAACCATTCCCATTCTTAATTTTCTAATCATCTGCTTCGCTATTTTGCCGTTTACGCCCAAGCGCGATCTCCTTTTTTATAGGGGATCTCGCCTTCATATCTTCCCGGAATTGGCACATAACGAAGAGCCTTCGTGGCGCCCACTTCGGACGTAAAGAAGCCCAGTAGGGTGAGTTCTTTCATCATCCTGAAGTAATGTGCAGGTTCATCATGTTTTTTCTTCCTCATATATTCTTCCTGCTCTTTATCAAGTTCGATCAAAAATTCTTCGCGCTGTGCGGCGTCGAGTTGCATAAAGTTTTTGCCGTACTTGTTATTGCTCGCTTGATCGATTTTACCGATTCCCGCAAAAAATGCTTCTTGGTTTTCGGGGCGATAGCAGTCCTGAATCATGAGCAGCATAAAGCTGCCAACGTCTGCGGCTTTGGCACCCGGACTTTTTTCCGTGGTAGGGAGGATAGTTTCACCTATTTCGTTCAACAAGGGGATATGCTCGCTGCCCACAAGCGAGCTGGTGTCTTTCACCGTGGAAGTGCATGATGACAATAACTCGGCGCTTATAACCGTTCCGCCGAGCAATAGGCCAATTTGCTGAATCGCTTCTCTTCTGTCCATGTGGTTTATCTTAAAGATTCTGTTTTTTCAACTCCGATACTGCGTGGTCGACTGCCCGGGCAGTCAGCGCCATATACGGCAATGACGGGTTCTGACAACCGGATGATGTCATACAGGCGCCGTCGGTTACGAAAACATTCTTGGCGTCCCATACTTGATTGTATTCATTCAACACGGATGTCTTCGGGTCGCGCCCCATCCGGGCCGTACCCATTTCATGGATGGAACCGCCGATGACGTAGTTGCCGTCATAGGCTCCCACGTTTTTTACGCCCGCTATTTCGAGCATCTCCTTTGCATCTTCCATCATGTCCACCCGCATGTTCTTTTCATTTTCCCGCAGTGAAGCTTCCATGGCCAGTACCGGCAACCCCCACTTGTCTTTTTTGTCTTTATGGAGGTATGTCCTGTTATCGTGGTAAGGTAGGATTTCGCCCCAGGCGCTGATGCCCATCGTCCAGCCCCCGGGCTCGGTGAGTGCGTCCTTGAAGGCACCACCAATCCGGAGTTCGGCAATGTGTCGGCCCCAACCGCTGCGGCCGGCCCCGCCTTGGTAGCCGAATCCGCGGATGTAATTCCGTTTTTCACCATTCAGGTTACGGAAACGTGGCACATAGATGCCGTTGGGACGGCGACCATAATAATATTTATCTTCATACCCTTCAACGCGTCCGCTGGCACCGCACCGGAAATGGTGGTCCATGATGTTGTGTCCCAGTTCACCGGAGCTACTGCCCAACCCATCGGGCCATATATCCGTTGCGGAATTCATCAATATCCACGCCGTATTCATGGTGGATGCATTCAAGAAGATGACTTTTGCCTTATATACGTATGTTTTATTGGTTTCCGCATCCAGCACTTCCACGCCTGTTGCGCGTTTCGTGTCGCGGTCATAAAGCACCTTGGTGACGATTGACCATGGACGCAGGGTGAGGTTGCCGGTTTTCACGGCGGCTGGAAGCGTGGACGACTGGGTGCTGAAGTATCCGCCGTAGAAGCAGCCGACTTTGCAATTGTTTTGGTATTGGCAACCCGGTCTGCCGGGCAATGGCTTGGTGATATTGGCCGTGCGCCCGATGATCATGTGGCGTTTGCCGCCATAATGTTTCCGGATAGCGGCTGCTACGTCTTTTTCAACGCAATTCATTTCCATCGGCGGCATAAACTGGCCGTCGGGCAATTCAGGGATTCCTTCCACAGAGCCGCTTACACCTATAAACCGTTCAACGTAATCGTACCATGGGGCGATATCCTTGTAGCGGATCGGCCAGTCCACCGCAATCCCATCCTTTGCGTTTGCTTCGAAATCCAAATCGCTCAATCGGTAGCTTTGCCGCCCCCACATCAGTGAGCGCCCGCCTACGTGGTAACCCCTGATCCAATCAAAAGGCTCAACGGACACGAATGGGCTTTCTTTTTCCTTTACCCAGAAATCGAGCCCTTTCTCTATGTTACCGTAATGCCACGCGAGCCCGGGATACTCTTCCCGCATTTCGTGGGTGGTGCGTCCACGGTGGGGGAAATCCCAGGGCGCCTTGCCGGCATCCGGGTAATCTTTAACGTGTTCGACGTTCCGCCCACGTTCAAGCATCAATGTTTTTAGCCCTTTTTCGGTTAGCTCTTTGGCGGCCCAGCCACCGGATATACCTGACCCCACTACGATGGCATCATACACATTTTCGGCCATAATTATTTTTATTTATAATGGTATTTATTAATATACAATAGTAAGATAACTGTTCTGAAATGGATTATAACGCTCTCAGCCAAATATTCCTGAAACTCACGGCATCGCCGTGGTCTTGCAAACCAATGGGCTGCGCGGGTGGATGAGCCTCATATTTCGGGTGCCCGATAAACGTCGTGCCGCCCTTTATTTTTACATGGTTCTGTACCAACACGCCATTATGGATCACCGTAACCCGGGCTGGAGCTTCGAGCCGGCCGTCTTGGAGGAACCGCGGTGCTTTAAAAATGATGTCATACGTCTGCCATTCGCCCGGTTCGCGGCAAGCATTGACCAGCGGCGGTGCTTGTTTATATATGCTGGCGCACTGGCCGTTTACATAGGTGTGGTTTCGATAGCTATCGAGCACTTGGATTTCGTATTTGCCGGGGAGGAAAATGCCGCTGTTGCCCCGCCGTTGTCCCTCTCCTTCCACCTTTGCCGGCGCCCGCCATTCCACGTGTAATTGGATGTCGCCGAAGTGCGCTTTCGAGAAAATCCACACGGGCTTTTCCTGCCGCTCGCGCGATGGCACGATGGTAACCACGCCGTCTTCCACGATCCATTGCGTGTTTGCCGGAATATCCCAAGCAGACATGTCCTTGCCCCCAAACAATATGACGGCATCTTCCGGCGGATTCAGCCCACCACCCGGTGAAATGACCGGTGGCACAGGCTCCCACACTTCGGTTTCTTCTGGTTTCATTGCTTAAAAGTATCAATTTTGGAGGTAATGGCCTAATCAATTATCATTATGGCTGATTACAAAAGTTTATGGCATGTATCCGCGATTATTTGCTATAATCGTATTGAACTTATATATTCATTTATTGGAACCCTGTCTTATTTTTATATTGGCATCGTTCTAGTATAAATCGTTTTGTTCGAAGATATGGAAGATTTTAGATTAAAGGTGTTTCATTCCGTTGCCCGCAACAAAAGCTTTACAAAAGCAGCAGCGGAGTTGTTTATCACCCAGCCAGCGGTGACCAAACAAATCAAAAACCTGGAAGGCATATTGGAGGTGCGGCTTTTTGAGCGGATCAGTAATTCGGTGGTCATGACCGAAGAAGGGGAGCTTTTATTCCGGTATGCCAACGAAATCTTCCATTTATACCGGGAGTTTAAGGTTGAGCTCAGTTTGTTGAAGGCCATGCCCGCCGGTGCGTTTACCGTTGGGGCCAGCACCACCGTGGCGCAGTACTTGATTTCTCCTGTATTGGGAGGCTTCCAAAAAAAATTTCCGGATATCAAGCTCAACCTAATCAGCGGGAATACCGAAACGATTGAGCATGCCGTCCTGTCAAAGAACATCAGCCTTGGTATCGTGGAGGGAAGAAGGCACCACGGAGATTTGAAATACGCGGAGTTAACGTCCGATGAATTGGTGTTTGTAACCCATTCGAAAAGCAAGTATGCCAAAGCGTCGTCAATTGAATTAGAGGATTTGAAAAACATTCCGATGGTTTCGAGGGAGCGTGGATCGGGAACGCTTGAAGTTATGGAGAGCGCGCTGCAGAGCCGTGGTATCCGCCTGGCCGACCTGCCGATTATCATGCACCTGGGAGGCACCGAAAGTATAAAATCATTTCTTGAAAATTCGAACTCGGCAGCGTTCGTTTCGAGGCGTGCCGTACAGAAGGAAATACAATACGGGGAACTTAAGATCATCCCGATTAACGACTTCCGGATCATGCGTGATTTCTCGTTCATTTACCTGCATGGACAACCCGATAGGTTTTCAACGATGTTTATGCGTTATGCGAAACAGCACTATAAAGAAAGGTGATAGAGCATAAGTAATACTCATTTATCTTCATGGCGGAAACGTTTTATCTTCACCGCTATGAAAGGTAAAGTTTACCGCTTCCAAGGTAGCAAAAGGTATCCGCAGGTGCTGTATTCACTGTTGTTGGTCACCTGCTGTTTTCCGTTTATATCAGCCTCCACCGCATTGGTTTTAGGGTTGCTGTTTTCGCTAACGATTGGCATCCCTTTTAAGGATCTGGTGGCCACATGGCATGGCTACCTGCTCAAAGCTTCGGTCATTGGGTTTGGTTTTGGCATAAACATCGATGTGCTGCTCAGTGCCGGAAAGGAAAATATTGGTATTACTGCGGGATTTGTATTTGGCGCCATGGCCGTCGGTCTAGCGCTTGGTGTTTTTTTGAAAATCGACAAGGTCACCGCCCTGCTGGTTTCCGTGGGCACGGCCATCTGCGGCGGGAGCGCAATAGCCGCTGTGGGGTCTACGATTAAAGCCGATTCCGATCAACTTTCCATTGCAACGGGCACCGTGTTTCTGTTGAATGTCATTGCGCTGTTTATTTTTCCGGTAATGGGCCATTGGTTCGGCCTTTCCCAAGAGCAGTTCGGCCATTGGGCTGCCGTAGCCATCCACGATACGAGTTCCGTTGTTGGTGCCAGCATGAAATATGGCGAAGAGGCATTGAAAGTGGCGACCATATCCAAAATGCTCCGCATCTTATGGATTATCCCTGTGCTGATCGTCTTGATGCTGAATTCTTCCCGTAACGGGAATCGGACGATGAAGTTCCCGCTGTTTATCGTGGGGTTTATCTTGGCATCCTGCTTATCGAGTTACGTCCCCGCAGGGGAGCGATTGTTTGCCGATTTATACACCATAGCCAAACAACTTATGGTTGTGAGCCTGTTTTTGATTGGTTCCAGCGTTTCCATTGGTACCATTCGACGGGTAGGGAGCAAAGTCCTGATCCAGGCGGTGTTGTTGTGGGTGTTGGTCTTGGTTGTTGCTTTGTTGGTCATTATTTACACATAAAAGGCGCCACGGGGCTGTTCTGTGGCGCCTTTCAAAGCGGGGTTATTGGGCGGTTGCTCGGGTCAAAAGGAGTCGACTTCGCGATACGCTTGGATAACCGCGAGTTCACCTTCTTTTCCGGGTTTGCTTTTCCCATGCTCGCCGCATAGTATCCCGTCGTATCCTTTACTGTGGATATGCTTGAAAATGTTTTTATAGCTGATTTCGCCAGTGGTCGGCTCATTGCGGCCGGGGTTGTCCGCGACATGGAATGAACCGATATGATCCCAGCAATGGTCGATGTTTGCGATGATGTTTCCTTCGGTGATTTGCTGGTGGTAGATATCGTCCACAATTTTACAGCTTGGGTGGTTTACAGCGGTACAGATCATTTTAGCTTGCGGCATCCGCGAGAGGAATAGCCCCGGATGGTTGGTGTACGGGTTTAGCGGTTCGATTACAAAGGTCAACGCTGTTTTTTCCGCGATCTCGCAACACATCCGCAAGTTATCGATCACATTTGCTGTCTGGTAATCCCAGGGAAGCTTTTGGTCGTAGCGCCCCAACACCACTAAAGCCTTGTTGATGCCCGTACGTTTTTGTACCTCCACGCCCGCCAATACCTTTTCCTTCAGCATCGCTTTTATATCTTGATTGTTCAATACGAACGTACTTCCGCTGAAGTCGATTTTCAGGGAGAATTCCCCCATTTCCAGTCCCAACCGGCTCGCTTGGATGGCTATATTTTCCTGTTCCTGTACCGGACGGTTAACCATGCCCAAATCGAAAGAGGCACGGAATCCCTGATCGGCGATGAACTTCAAATTATCCATGGGGTCTTTCCCGGCGTGTGCCGAAAAGATGTTCAGGCTGGGTGCATATTTCAACTTGAATTTCGCTGCATTTGAAGCGCTGTTTTTACGAGTTGCTGCCGTCCCCATCAAGGTGCCGGCAGTCGCAGTGGCACCTAGGCCAAGCATGGTAGCACCCGCCGCGGTTTTTTTTATAAAGTTTCTCCGTTTCATCTGTTTGTTTTTTTGTTTCTCAGCTGTCAGATGGAGCCTTGATGATTCAGATAACCGAAGCGACAGCGAAGCTCATTGACGCCGAAAAAATGTTAAACACTTGTCAATAATCATCGCCCCGTGTGCTTAAATGCGAAGCATTCAGAAACACCTCTTGAAATAAGCGGCGGGTGAATAACATTATCGTAAGCATTTCGGGTTCATATACGCTATTAAACTGTCAAAGTTCCCGGATCCAAATGTTCCGGAAGCTGATGGGTTCGCTTTTATCGCCGTGGGCCTGTAACCGGATTGGGCCGTCTCCATGTGGTTTCACTTGGGGCAGCCCGATAAAAGGTGTGGTACCCAAGATCGTTGTGCCGTTTTGAATCAGTATGCCATTGTGCAATACCGTGACCACGGGATGGGTACGGTATGTCCCGTCTTTTTTGAACGTGGGCGCAGTATAGATAATGTCGTAGGTGTTCCATTCGCCCGGCTTCCGCATGGCATTCACCACGGGTGCCGTTTGTTTGTAGATGCTGCCAGCCTGCCCGTTCACATACGTTTCGGACCGATAGGAATCCAAAATCTGCAACTCATAGACGCCCTGTAGGAACACGCCGCTATTTCCGCGCACTTGGCCCTCGCCGTGAATCCCCTCGGGTATACGCCATTCGATATGCAGCTGGAAATCGCCGAAGGTCCGTTTGGTCTGAATGTCGCCGGCTGCTTTGTTTACCGTAAGCACACCGTCCGCTACAGTCCACTCCGCGTCTTTACCCGCGGACGAGACGAATTTTGACATGTCTTTCCCCTCTACCAGCACTTTCGAGTCGGGGGCACCTTCCCATTCGGCTAGGCCGGTGCCGTCAAACAACACGATGGCGTCCGATGGCGGTGAGACGATTCCATCGGTAGTGGAGTTCCCCGGTGCGACGACAGGAGGTTTTGGGTCCCAGCGTTCGGTCATTTCCGGGGCAATCTTTATGGATTTGCCGACTGGGTTTTCCTGGGCGTTCGAGAGCAGTGCAACACTGCAGCATACGGCCGTAATTACTAATCTTCTCATTCTTTACAGTTCCTTTATCTGAATATTCTTCCATCGGCACTTCGCCCCGTTGGGCCATGACCCTTTTCCACCATGCACCTGAAGGCCGATGGCGCCTTCCCTTCCCAATGCCTCAAACAATTCGTCTTTTTTATTTAATGGATGCGCGGATGTAGCGCTGTCAAACTGAATGATCTTGGTGCCGTTTATCCACGTGGTGATTTTCGGATATTTCCCCACGCAACGGATCCGCATGCTGTTCCATTCTCCGATTTTCCATGCCTTTTTCCATTGTTCCGGTGTGCAGTGGTACCGTAAGTATCCGGATTGCCACGCGAGCTCCCGCGGATCAGGCTTGGTTTCAAATCCCGTCAGCTCGCCCTGTGCATTCGTTATGCCGTCGATGTAGAATGGCCGGATGAACATGCGTGGCTTTCCGCCGGCGCGTTCGGTAGAGATGTAACCCACTTGACCGCCGTTGCGGTAGTCAACGTAGATTTGGAAACATTCACCACGGTTGTTGGTGCGGAGAAAGACGCCGCTATCTATTCCCCAATCGGGCGCCAAATCCAGCCGTAACTCAAAATCGCCGTACCGCTTGTCAGTCATCAAAATTCCGCCGTTACCCGAACCCGGGGGGTCCTGCTCGCCGGTGATTGCACCATCGACCACCTGCCATCGCCCCCCGGTGCCGTGGCTGATTTTTCCGGTATTGGTGTGCCATCCGGAAAGTGTTTTTCCGTCAAACAAGTCAACAAAGCCCCGTTTCGCGGACGCACCGAGCGCACCCAGCGGTAAGGCAGCCGGTGCTGCCAGCAGCAGTGCGCATCCTGAATACTTTAAAAAATCTCTTCGGGAGAGTTCATTTTCTGCCATAATGACGACTTAAATTTATAAAATTATATTAATTATCCCAGTTCAACCGCACGTTTTTTATCATCATCTCCATTCCGGACGTTGATCGATATTCGGATTAGCATTGATTTCACCTTGCGGGATTGGTAAATACTGATGTTTATCGATATCGAAAAATTCTCTTCCTTCTTTATCGCTGTTAGTGATTTCTTGTACCAACAACCCCCAACGTTTTAAATCGTAAAACCGTAGGTTTTCCCTAAAGAATTCGATCATACGCTGATGTTGGATTTCTGCGAGGACCTGTTCTCTTGTATAGCCGGTTGGCAACGGTGCCAGCTGGGCCCTGGTACGTATACGGTTTATGAGCGGGTAGGCTTCCCCTTGTCTGTCCTGCATGGTCAGCGCTTCGGCGTACATGAGGAGGATATCGGCATACCGCAGGGCTTTTTCGTTGATTTCAGAAATCTGAATACCCTCGTTGTCATCGCGCCAGTTCTGATATTTCCTGATTCTGGATTTAAACCCAAATAGTTCGCCAAAGGAAGTATATGGGCGGTTGTAATACATGGCCCCCGGATAGTCCCATACAAGGGATGCGTACATGCGCGGGTCGAAATCCCCGTCTACGGTTTTCTCCTTCTGGAATTCCTCAAAAATCTTATTGGTCGGGAAGGGACCGAAAAAACCGCCCACCTCGCTTGGGGCAAATGAATTAGCTGTCCGGGTACCCTGCGTTTGGTTGGCATTCTCCGCTGAGCCGGTAGCGGTGCCCCCCACGTGCTGCAGCTGGATTTCGAACAAAGACTCTTCATTGTTATCTTTTTCTTTCAAAAAATTATCCTCGTAGTTTGCCATCAGGTTATAACTGAACGGATCTTTGGCAAAGCCGTTTGCATCGGCCAACAGCGAGAATTCGGCCGCTGCTTCCGGCCAGCGATTGGTATATACATACGCTTTGCCCAAAAAGCCGATCGCCGCTCCCCTGGTCGCCCGGCCGACCCATTCGGCAGGATAAGAAACCGGGAGGGTGTTTTTTGCTTCCTTAAAATCAGCGATGACCTGTGCCCATACGTCCGCTTCAGGCGACTGTTTGACGAAGTAGTCGTCGCGGTCTTTCGGTACGGACGTGATGATGGGGACGTCGCCAAAGTTGATGGCCAGGTGGAAATAGTTGAGGGCGCGGATGAACTTGGCTTCGGCAATGAACTGGTCCCTCGATGCCTCGGATATCGGAGCCTCCGGTGCTTTTTCGATGATTTGATTGGCCCGGAAAATACCGGAGTAGCACCCGGCAAAGACATTTCCCACCAAACCAGTAGTGGGGTTGTTCGTGAACGTAGCGACTTGGTATAAGGCTTGCACGTCATTACGGAAAAAGAAGTCATCGCCCCGGGCATTGCTGATCTGGATGCCACGAATGGCATAATATCCGTGGTCAGAGCTTTTAAACACTTTGTACGTTGCGGCCAGTCCTGCGAGGAAATCGTCGTCGGTCTGCCAAAAGTTGGTTTCAGTTTGCAGGTTGGGATTTTGCTGATCAAGCTTGTCAGTGCAGGAAGTCACGCTCCAGCACGCAAGGAATATAGCTACGTATCTTTTCATCGGAATATCTTCTTAATGTGATCTAATGATGATTTGTATTAACTGATAACGACTGATTAAAAGGAAATCTGTGCCCCGAACAGCGATGTTCTCGGAAGGGGGTAAGCCACATGTGGAAAATCGACGCCCCGTGAAAGCAAGTTTCCGCCGCGGCCAAGATCTGGGTTAAAGCCCTGGTAACTAGTGAACGTAACGAGGTTATCAAAGCTGGCATATAATCTGATATTGCTTACTTTTAATCGGCTAAGAGCGGACTCCGGCAGCGTGTAGCCTACCTGCAGGGTGCGCAGTCTCAAGTACGACCCGCTTTCCAGGAAACGGTCGGACGTCTGGCTGTTCAGGTTGGGGTCATTAATGACGGCCCTCGGAAAGGCGGTGTGTTTTTCGGGCGTCCAGGCGTTCTTTGTGGTAGCGAGATAGTTAAATTCCAGCTGCATGCCTTCGAGGTCCTGCCGCATACCGTTGTAGATCATATTGCCATAAGTGCCCTGGAAAAACAGGTTCAGGTCGATGTTTTTCCACGATAGGCTACCGCCAAAACCATACGAAAGTTTGGGATCCGGGCTACCGACGTACTGCCGGTCGTTCTGGTCAATTTTGCCGTCATCATTGGCATCCACAAAAACGACGTCGCCGGGTTTTGCTGCTGGCTGGATAAGCTGGCCATCTTTGCTATGTGCATTTACTTCTTCAACCGAATTGAAGATACCTGCTGTCCGGATCAGGTAGAATGCACCGACCGGCAATCCGGCTTGTGTTACCGTGGAACTCTGGCCATGATGGGTAGGCTGACCGCCAAAAATCTGCTGCGTCCCCGTGCCCAGGTAATCCACTTGGTTATTAATACCCATCAACGTGCCCATGAGTTGGAAGGAAAAGTCGTCGACCGAATGATTGTAAGCAAGGGCTGTTTCCCAACCTTCGTTGGTAATCTGCCCAGCGTTGATAAATGGACTGCTTCCGCTTGCTCCCGTTGAAAGTGGGATCGGAACACGAAGCAGTAGATCCGAACTTTTGCGATTAAAATAGTCGAACGTCACTTCGAGCTTGTTGTCAAATAGTCCGAAGTCGGCACCGATGTCCACGGTCTTCGTGTTTTCCCACCGAATGGCCGGTGTAGCAAATGCCGTTTGTATGCCCCCTGACCATAGGTGTTGATCTATGCCAGTCACATAGTTGGCGTTGGAAATGATGGTAGCGGCATATTGGTAATTGGGTATTTCCTGGTTGCCGAGTTCTCCGTAGCTTCCCCGTAGCTTGAGTGTGCTCAGCGTTGGCTTTAGCGCCTCGAAGAACGGCTCATTGGATACATTCCATGCTGCGGCGATTGATGGGAAATTCCCATACCGGTTGTCGGGACTGAAACGGGAGGAACCGTCGCGGCGAAAGGTTGCAGTTATCACATACCGGTCGTCAAAAGAATACACCAACCGGCTCAAGAACGATAATAGCACATGCTGGTTGGCACTGCTGCCTGTCTGGGCATTCACTATGCCTGCGTCAAGCACGCTGAATTCAGGCGGCATACCGCTTTTGGAACCAAAAAGTCCGCGGAATTTGGTCTGCTGATAAGTGTAGCCTGCCAATGCTTGGACGCTATGTTTGCCAATGACTTTGTTGTAGGAAAGCGTATGCTCTTGCAGGAAAAAATCAGTCTGGTTCCGTTCTTCCCTTAAGTCAGCATCCTCATTAAAAAATGGTTCCACCCGGTAGGGGTATACGTAGTTGTAGTTATAGCCGAATTTGTTGGTGTATCCGACATTGAAGCGATAGGTTAGCCCATCAAGGATGGAGACTTCAGCAAACAGGTTAATGATGGCATCAGTATGGTTCACTTCGGGAACATCCAGGTTCAGCTGCGCAATAGGGTTTGCCACATTCACGACAGGGCCCGAGGTGCCACGGTAGCCCCCTAGTGCATTTTCGTCATATACACCAAAGACCGGGATCATTTTCAGCGCGGAGCCAACGGGGTTTCCCCCCTGTCCTCCCCATCCACCGGCCATATTACGCCAGTATTCTTTAGAAAGTATAACGGTTTCGCCGATTTTTATACGGCCTTTTGTGTAGTCGGACTTTACCCGCAGGTTCATGCGATTATAGGTAGTCACTTTGACAATTCCATCCTGCTCGAGATAACCTCCGGAAATGCTGTATGTCGCTTTGTCGTTACCACCACTGACACCCAATGAATAATTTTGCATCAGTGCGGGCCTATACACTTCGTTTTGCCAGTCTGTTCCCTCTCCCAATGATTCGGGGTCCTGGGCAATATCCAGACGGGGCAGTCCGGCGTTATCGTGGGCAGCGTTGTTGACCATGGCCCAATCCCGGGCGTTCAACACCTCGAGTTTTTTGGCTTGGTTTTGCACGCCGGCATAGGCGTCGAACTGAATACGGTTATCGCCGCTTACGCCCGATTTTGTGGTGATCAGCACAACGCCGTTTGCCGCGCGCGAACCATATATGGCCGCAGCCGAAGCATCTTTCAAAACATCAATCGACGCAATGTCGGTTGGATTGAGGTTGTTGATATTATCCACCTGCACGCCGTCCACGATATATAGCGGATCGGTGTTATTGAGTGATCCGGAGCCGCGGATAAGCAGCCGTACGCCGGATCCGGGACTCCCGCCGGATGACTCCACCTGCACGCCGGCGATACGGCCCTGTAATGCTTTTTGGACCGTGTTCGTCCCTTGGACGGTGAGATCTTCAGCCTTAATCGATGAAATGGCACCTGTTAAGTCTTTCTTCCGCTGTGTCCCATACCCAACCACCACGACCTCATCCAGGGCAGAGAGCGCCTCTACCAGCGTTACATTAATCGTTCGTTGGGCGCCCACCACTATTTCCGCCGTTTGGTATCCAATGGACGTGAAGACCAAGGTGATACCGGTGGGGACAGCTACTGTGTACCGGCCCGCTTGGTCGGTCGCCGTCAGCGCGTTTTCGCCTGCCACCGACACGGCGACTCCCGAAATAGGCGCGTTATCTGCTCCGGTAACTACACCACTTACTTCGACTTCCTGCGCGAAAGCGCTGCCCACCGCAAACAAAAGTTGCAGCGTTAACACATACCATTTGCATGTTTGTAATAACTGATTCATAATGGCTATTAAAAAATGTCCGGAATAATAATAAAAAAGCGGGAAAATGTTCACCCAAATCCCTGTACCAAAGAAATAGTTAATACTCGGGAAACGGAAATTAATTATTCTTATGCTTGATTACCTTTGTTTATTGGCTCCGCGAGATTATCCCGCTAGTTGCAAAAGATCGCTTATCGCGTCCGGCCGGTCATAACCAATAGTAATCTCTCATGATGAATACTCATTTTATTAATCATGGTAAAGGTTCTATATTTAACCCATCAAAAATACGCTAGCCTGGCAGCCCTGTGCGCCATGTAAGCCCAAATATTTATCCTTTTAATCATTAGTCATGTCAAACAACTCTTTCCAATCCGTGCCTGTCCGTACCGAAAAGCGGGTCTGCGAAATCTCCTGGTTCGACGACCTTTGTGGCGGCGATACCGCCTATCTTGGGAATGTCGACCCTGCAAGGCGTAGCAATTATGCCCATTGTGCGGATATCATGAAGACGGCGGACCGGATGGGTTTCAATAACATCCTACTTCCGACATCGTATATCACCGGCCAAGAGGTGCTCCCCTTTGCGGGCGCCATGGCGCCCCAGACGCAAAACATCAACATGCTCACCGCTTTGCGCACCGGTGAAATACATCCGCCCATGTTAGCCCGGCATATCTCTACGCTCGACCACATGCTGGAGGGGCGCCTTACCATTAATATCATCAATTCGAACCTTCCGGGCCTCCAGGAGGATTCGGAGTTGCGCTACAAGCGCTGCGAAGAAGTCATCGAGATCCTGAAGCAGGCCTGGACGCAGGACGAGATCGATTTCGAGGGTGAGATCTACCAGTATAAGATGCCGGCCCATCCGGTAAAGCCGTACCAACAAAACGGGGGGCCTTTGCTGTATTTCGGTGGCATTTCCCCGGGCTCAAAAGAGGTCTGTGCCAAACATTGCGACGTATTCCTGATGTGGCCGGAAACGGAAGACCGCATCTACGCCACGATGCAGGACATGAGCGCGCGCGCCGCCGCGTACGGACGGAGAATTGACTTTGGCCTGCGTGTCCATGTGATTGTCCGGGAAACGGAAGAGGAGGCCCGGCGATACACCAAGACGCTGATGTCGAAGTTCGACGCTGAAATGGGCCAGAAATTAAAGCACCGGGCCCAGGATTCCAAGTCCGCGGGCGTACTCCGGCAAGATGAACTGCGCGAGCAGGCCGATCCGGATGATTTTATCGAGCCGATGTTATGGACTGGCATCGGCCGGGCGCGCTCCGGTTGCGGCGCGGCGTTGGTGGGAACACCCGATCAGATCATCGAGAAACTGAACCGTTACATGGATATGGGGGTGCGCGCATTCATTCTTTCGGGATATCCGCTTATTGAGGAATGCGAATGGTTTGGCAAGTTGGTGTTACCGCGCATGCCGACGGTAAAGCTATCGGTGGAACAAGGGCGTACGCCTTCGTCAACGCCGGTAACACCGTTGACAACAGGAGAATTAAAGGTTTAACGATTATAGCTAGAGAAGTAATTATTTATGAATTTCACGAACAAAATTGTATTGATTACCGGCGCGTCGCGGGGGATTGGAAAAAGGCTGGCCTTGGATTTGGCAGCAGCCGGCGCGCACTTGGGGTTGGTTGCCCGCAACGCAGACGCACTAGATGCGGTAAAATCCGCTGCCGAGGAGCTCGGTGCGGACGTGCTTGCGTTTGCTGGAAGCGTTTCTGATGAACAGCTAGCAAATGGTGCCGTAGCCAAAATGGTGGAACGGTTCGGGCGGATCGATTACCTGGTTAACAATGCAGGCTACGGCGTTTTCGGGCCTACCGAAAGTTACAGCGGGGAAACTTGGTCCGACCTGTATGATACCAACGTCAAGGGGACCTTCCTGTTCTGTAAAGCCGCGCTGGCCCCGATGAGGAAAGCAGGGTCGGGCCATATTATCAATATCGCATCGGACGTCGCCAAGCGTGTTTTTGACGGCGGGGCACTGTATTGTTCTTCGAAATTTGCACAGGATGCGTTTTCGGGCGCTCTGCGCAAGGAAGTGCGGAAAGACGGGATCAAGGTTTCCGTGGTGTACTCCGGTTTGGTGGATACCGATTTCCACCCCGATCCGCATGCTCCTGAAAAGCATGACTGGCTTTCCGCCGAAAACATGTCGGCCAACATCCGCTTTGTGATGGGCCAACCTGCCCACGTTGTTATTGATGAATTGATGATTCACCCCCTTTCGCAAGAATATTAACTGTATTCCATGATTCGTAGCCTCAGCACAATAGACCTTGTTGTCGTAGCACTTCTTTTGCTTTTTTTGGTCGTTGCCAGTATGTATTCGAGCTTTCGAAAGAAAGATTCAGAAGAGTATTTCATGGCTGGCCGGTCGCTAAAATGGTATTCGGTAGCGGGATCTATCTTTGGCACCAACATCCACGCCCAACAGATCATCGGGATGATGGGTGTGGGTTACTCGATTGGGTTTGCCCAAAGCCATTATGAATTGCTGGCGGTAGTCGCTATTCTCATTCTGGTATACGTATTTATCCCCGTATATCGGAAGGGCAACTTCTTTACCCTTTCGCAGTTTCTAGAAAATCGGTTCAATTCGGGGTCCCGTCTGGTGTATACCATCCTCATGCTGGCATTTATTATGATCCAGCTGATTGCAGGTTTCTACATCGGTAGCCGGACGCTCGGAATCCTTTTCGAGGGCACGGCCATCGAACCGAGCTACCTGCAGGGGATTCTGGTCATCGCGGGTGCAACCATCATATTCACTGTTTTTGGTGGGATGACGTCCGTTGTTATTGCAGATAACATCCTGACGGTCATCATGGTGTTGGCGGTGCTGATTATCGGTACGTTAACTTTTATACAACCGGAAATCGGTGGGTTTACCGGTCTCATCAAACTTGACCAGGCCCATGCCAACAAGATGCACTTGTACCTTCCATCAAACCACCCGGATTTGCCGTGGACCGGCATTTTTACCGGATTGATTATTCTCCATTTCTTTTATTGGACCACTAACCAATATCAGGTACAGCGGGTGCTGGCGGCCGAAACGGAGCGCGATGCCAAACTCGGGTCGATTGTTGCTGGCATGCTTAAGTTTCTCATTCCGTTTTTCTCTATTGCCGCGGGTACGGCTGCGTTTTACTTGTTCAGTACCCGCTTTGGCGAACATGCGGTGTTGCCCGACGATACGTTTATCAAGTTGCTGGAAACGGTAGTGCCGGTGGGTTACGGATTGAGCGGATTAATCTTAGCCGGGCTTATCTGCGCCATTTTTTCGGCGATATATTCGATGATGAACTCGGTCTCTACCATGCTCGCATACGATATTTACCGCAACTATATCAATAAGCATGCATCGGACCGTCGGACCGTGCGGTTCGGGCAGGTGGGGATCATTGTGATGTGCGCGATTGCTACCATGCTCGCTTACGTTACATTTGACCCACATTCGTCGGAAAATTTCTTCCTTATCCTGGCAAACCAAGCGTCTTACATCAAGCCCGGATTGGTTGTCGTCTTCTTCTGGGGTATTCTTTGGAGAAAAACACATCCCATAGCTGCGCTTACCGTCTTAATTGCGTCTCCGTTCATCGGCTTTGGATTAGATATCTTGTACGGCCATTTCTTGGTAAACTTTGAGTTTGTTGTGCAGCTCTTTGGTACGCATTTCAACTTCTTGCATCGGGTGTTCATGATCTTTGCTGTAGGATCCATCCTGCTGGTTGTATTAAGTAATTATTTTAACCGTACACGGGGAGTTGTTGTAACCAACGAGTTATCCGTTTCATTTTCTGGAACCCGAAACGCGGTTTTCCGCGCGGCGGTGATCCACGCCCCTATATTGCTGCTGGTGCTGCTGGGTGTCATCACGCCGCAGGTTGCCGCGTATCCGGCTGCTGCGCTTACGTTCGGGTTGTTCCTTTGGTATTTGAAAAAAGAAGAATCGGATTATCGATTTTATCAATCCGATATTTTCTACGCGGGGGTACTGACCGCAGCGTTGGTTTGGATTTTATATTTCTTCGCTTAGGTATTAAAAATAATTTGCCAACATATGATCACCATCATCGTAGGGACAAACCGGCAAAATTCGAAATCCCGCCAAGTTACGGAGTATTATAGGACCAGATTGGACCATTTGGGAGTTGCTAACCAGGTCGTCGACCTCGCTAATCTGCCCGAAGACTTCATTGTATCGGCGCTTTATCACAATTCCGGAAAGAACGAAAAATTCAATGCTATCCGGCAGGAAATAGAGAGGGCCGAAAAATACATCTTTGTATTGCCGGAGTACAATAATTCCATTCCGGGGGTGTTTAAAGCGTTTATCGATGGGCTCAGTTATCCCAATGCGCTAATGAACAAGAAATGTGCGTTGGTGGGCATATCTGATGGGGTGTCGGGTAATGCGCTGGGGCTAAGTCACATAACGGATATTTTCAATTACCTGGGCATGCATGTGCTCCCACAGAAAGTTCGTATTCCGTACATGAAGAAAAATTTCGTGGAGGGCAAGGTGACGGATGAGTTCATCAATAAACTGATTGGTGAACAAATTCAGCGATTGGTAACGTTTTAAATGGCTTTGAACGGCTGGTCTAATTATTCCGTATCATTTCTTTCGGAGTGTATACGGATTTAAAGCTGCCGCTACCATTGGCTGGTTACTTTTGGCCACATATCGGCCGCTTGGCCATTCCATTCAACCCATCCCAGGATTGCACAGCAAATGGTCGCTTTTATGGAGCAAGCCTACCAAGGTAGCCACGTATTCCCCCCTTTTTGACGAAGAATAAGGGGGGAGCTTCAATGAACGTGTTGCTGTTATGATAAAATACAGTCACGATTAGTTAGCTAATAGGTGTTTGATATGGGGGCTTCTATCTAGTTTTGCGGTCTAGCGTTGTTATGAAGGCGCTAAACCATGTGGCAGGCGGTTCGTCTGCAACGTTGGTTTCCAATAACGTAGGTATTGGGAATGACGTTTAAACTTAAAAGCGAAAAACATGATGATTGCGAAAGTTGCATCCCTTTTTATTTTCTTTTTTGGCATTGTCTCGTCGACGGTCGTCTGTGCACAAAATACGACCGCTCACCGGTGGATTCGGCCAGCCGACGGGCAGGAGGATGCGGTATGGGGGATCGAGAACGGCATTGTGTTCAGCCTTTGGCCGTATGGCATCGAAAATAGGGTGCAACGCCCTTACGGCGGTGGCCCCCGTGGGTTGATCCGCATCGGATACCAACAGGGCGACGAGGCTTATATGATGAATTTTTTGGCCATTGAGCCCGTAGTGAATGGTGAAATGGAGTTTAGCGAGATTTCGCCCTCGATGGTCGATGGCGTGTGGGGCAAGCTTTTGTGGGCCAGTGATCGGCCCGACCGGAATCATTACCATCCAACGGCCCAAACCCGGGGTGTGGTGAGCCAAATTGGCGAGGGCGATCAGCTGGTTGAGGAATTATCCGTTTATATCCTTATGGAGCGGTTTGCCAATGGGGCGGCTCCCTATCTGCGGCTTTCCATTCGTAGCGACCGGCCGGAGGAGTTGGCTATTCAGGTGTTCCATCATGAAAATAGCGCTCCGATGGACCGTTGTGCGATTACCGCCACGATGGGCAATTATGCCCGGCTGCGGAATCTCTACCTAAAGGACGGCGTGGTGTCATCCAAGGAAGTATATGCTGGGTATGATGGAATCGATTTCA
>CAZTJY010000051.1:0-25949 GCA_964613725.1 uncultured Parapedobacter sp.
ACGTATTGTTGCTGGTGGTCGCCAAAAACTCGAAATCGGTTCCGTCGGGCTTGAAATGATATACCCCTTGGCCAAACGCCAGCCGCTTGCCGTCGATGTAGCCATCGAACCCGGCATAGCCCGTAACGCCCCAGATTTTGTTGTCAAATCCGTATTGTAGGTTGGAAGGGCCGGCATGCGTATCGTTCTTATTCCAGCCCGTCATAATCGTATCACGCAGGTCGGCTACGTCGTCGCCGTCGGTATCCTTTAGGAAGATGAAATGGGGGGCCATAGCTACGATGATACCACCGTTGGCGAAGGTGAAACTCGTGGCGATATTCAATCCGTCTGCAAATACGGTAAACTTATCGGCCACCCCGTCTCCGTCGGTGTCTTCACAAATCTTCACCCGATCATTCGCCTCACCTTTCAATTCCACGAAATTATTGGGGTAATCCATAGCCTCAATAATCCACAACCGCCCCTTCTCGTCCCAGTTCATCGCCATGGGGTTAACGATATCGGGTTCCGAGGCAAATAGTTTCAGTTCGAAGCCTATGGGAATCTGGGTAAGTTTCGCCGATTCTTCAGGCGATAATGCATCTTGCATTTTGGGCACTAAATGCCGCGCCGTGAAGTCGGCAATGGTGTCTTCATAGATGCTTACTTTGGGAATATCCAACTTGGCCACCCATCCCATCACCTCATCGCCCAATGCCCATTGCGCAGCATTGTTGATTAACCGCAGAAAGTCTAATTGCTTCCAGGCTCCTGTTTCGCTACCGAGGGCCGTATGGAATATACGTCCGCTCCCTTTTACCAGGTATTGCACCGAATCGGCTGCACCATCTTTCGCTTCTGCAGGTTTAGCACCATCAATAACCAAGGATTCCGTGCCGAACGACAGCAGTCCTTTCCCGCCCGACACAAAATCGGCCAGAACCCGTTGCTGGTCGGCCGCTATCGAATCTGAAACGGCAAAAAGCACGACGCCATCGTACGCGCGGAGAGCTTTCTTGTTTAGGTCGGCCAGATCTTCCGTGTAGGTGAGGTTGATGCCGCTTTGAAACAATTCAATGGCCAACCAGGATGCATATTTACTGGCCTCGACCTCTTTCGCTGCGCTGCCCACGAACAATACCTCTGCACGCCGGGGGTAATCACGACTAACATCCGTACACTGGACCAGAAACAGACAGCCGACCGCAATACTTAAAAGGGAAAAAAATCTCATGTATAATAGTTCTATAATAGTCTACAACACAAAGGTAAGCCACAATGCCACAGGAAAACCGCGGTATGTTATCCCTTTATAGTCAAATTATATCATAATATGATATTTTTATATATTTGCAATGATAAATCATGAAACCGACAACGTAAATATTGACATGCAGCGGAATGTTTATTTACGTAGAGCTCTCATCGGCAATAAAAAACAAAATCGATGAAACCATCATGATTTCCAAAATCACACCGTGGAATTGACTAAACGGCTTCAGCCATCTTGAATGCCGTTGAAGTCAAACACAAATGAAAGCTCATGATAGCTTCATCATTATTCAAAAAACAATTCTAGACAGATGAAAAAAACACACGTTATACCCAAAGCGCTCATCCCCGAAAACAGGACGTTTGTGGTGCGCAAGCAAGTGGAACCCTATTTTGATCCCACTTTCCATCTACACCCGGAGTTCCAACTTTCGTATGTGATGGAAGGCGAAGGGAACCGATTTGTCGGCGACAGCATCAAACCGTTCAAAGCGAACGACTTGGTCCTTATTGGTCCCAACTTGCCCCATGTTTGGCGCAGCCACAACAGCTATTTTGAAAAAGATAGCCAGTTAAGCACTACCGTTATCGTTATTTATTTCCTCGATCATTTCCTTGGCGAAAATATTCATAAGAAAGAGGAATTCGAAAGCATCAAGCACCTTTTCCAGCGTTCGCAATGCGGCATCGAAATTACGGGTAGGACCAAGCTTGCTGTTATGCATATGATGGAAGAATTGCTCGAACTAAAAGGTACGGACAGCATTATCCAACTGCTCCGGATACTCAACACCATTGCACTTTCAGATGAATGCCATTTGATTACCGATACCCATTCCAAAGCGTACAATACGGAGGCCGAAACCGACCGGATGAACAAGGTGTACGAATTCATCATGAAAAATTTCCACCGGAAAATCCATTTGGAGGAAGTTGCCTCAATCGCCAGCATGACCAACACGTCATTCAGCCGGTATTTCAAATCGCGTGTCAATCAATCGTTTTCAGACTTCCTCAAAGAAATACGCATCGAGTATGCGTGTAAACTTCTCAAGGAAGACAAGATGAATATCGATCATATCGGCTTTGCCTGCGGCTTTCAATCGATGACCAATTTCAATAAGCAATTCAAGAAGGTTACCGGCAAACAACCCCATCAGTACCGTAACGAGTACCAAAAGGTCGCACTCGATTCGTACCATCAGTATCACTGAAATTTTATACCTTTATAGGATTGATGAAACCCACGGAAACGGGCGTCACCAAAGTCTACTTTATTTCGCCTTTTTGTTTTAAAAGGTCTCCTCCAGGTTACACAGCGTGCACTTTATCGCTTCATTCCGCCACGGAGCTTCGACGCACGTTGCTACAGGCGACGCGGCAATATCACTAGTTACTTAAAAACGTGTTAAATCGACTTGGATGTAAAATGGTCAATTTAGGAAAAGTCAGTTTCTTAAAAATATTAAAATGCTTGTCAAAAGTGATTAGTGCGTCTGCAGACGCCGAAATTGCCAAATCAGCAAACTTATTATCATCGGGATCATCTTGAATAATGCCCCACCGATAATACGGCTCGGCAAAGGTCACGTTATTAGCTGTACAAAGGACGTCAAGTACAAAATTGGCCGTAAATTGAGAATAGAAATTTGTTACTTGTTCTGCATATTCCGCCAAAACGTCCGTACTTACTATCCAATTAAAAGATTTATTTTCGAAAGCCTGGTAAATGCTAAATTCAGGGTTACTTCTGTTTATCGTTGTAATAAGAACGTTTGTGTCGATTACTAATTTGGGTTTAGGGGTACTCATTATAAATTAACCGCGGAGTTTATCATAGTCTTCAGCAGTGATTTTCTTTTCCGCAACCACTCGGTCCACTTCGTCTTTTAATTTTTCAGAATAATGATGTGTTAGTAAATCCCTTAATTCAACAGATTCTTCGTAACTCATTTTCCGATTGAACATGCGCAGCAAACTCAATTGAACTTCGTTTAATCCTTTTATTTGATTATCAATCGTTGCAGCCATCTGATTCCTCATTTATCACGAACACAAAGTTAAACAATCGATTCAATTTCTCAAAATCCCATACGGGCGCCAAGTACTGGCGATATTGGCCGTCTAATCCCTGAAACGGCGCAGCAATTATTGATTGTAATCAAAATGAAGCATCACGATTATTCAAACACCGGCGCTGCCTGCGACGTCGTACTCGGCACACGGCCGGCGATTTCAGGCCAGCCATCGCGCCACGTGACTTTATCCAGCATCAACATCCGCCGGCTCGCGCCGCTCGACACCTTGCCCTTAGCGCGGTCTATGCCATGGTATAGGAACCAATCCGTTCCTTCATCGTCGGCAATCAGCCGCGCATTATGGCCCGGACCAGCAATACGTGCGTTCCCTTCCATAAAAAGCGTACCTTTTCCACGGTCGGTAATGGCGTACCCGGCCTTGTCCACATACGGTCCCATCAGGTTTTCCGAGCGGGCCACCAACACATGGTATTTGCTATCGGCCCCTTCGCAACAACTGCCTTTGGAACCGAAGAAATAATAATAGTCGCCCCGTTTATGGATCATCACGGCTTCATAATCGCCGGCGGCGATTTTCACTTTTTGCGACAGATCGGGTACAGATAGCCCGTCGTCTGCCAGTGTCACGGCATACGTGCCCTGCGTCGGCGCATTGCTGAAACTGCCCCAGAATAGGTATTTTTCTCCCTCTTCTTCAAAATAAAAGGCATCGATGGAATTTGGAACGTCCACTTCTTCGCTGGTAAACACCTTACCGTGGTCGGTAAAGGGGCCCGTCGGCTGGTCCGCCACAGCCACGCCGATACCCGGATTAGGATCGCCCCACGTGGAATACGCATAGTAAAGGTGATATTTACCATTCACGAGATTTATATCCGGAGCCCATATCCCCCCGTCTTCCTTCCAAGAGGGCTTCTGTTCAAAGGCCTGCCCCACCACTTGCCAGTCTACCAGGTTGGTCGATCGGATGATGGGAACGAGCCGGCTACCTTGCCCATCACCCCAATTATCCTGGGTGCCATAAGCGTAAAAAAATCCCGTTTCCGGGTCGCGGATCACGGTCGGGTCAGCAAGGATGGGTTCAAAGACCGGATTGGTGTATGTCGCCACCGATGTATCCGGTTGCTGTACATCGTCGGTATCAGGTTGTCCGTCTGTGCGTGCGCAGCCCGCAAGTAGCAACAAGACAACGAGAAGATTGTAAATCAGCATCACTTTTGAACTTGAATGAGAAAAATAGTATTATTTCTGCAGCGTCGGTTTAATTATCCGATTGTTGTCTACACGAAACGTATAGTGGCCGGCCGCATCATCCCACTTCTTCATGACAGGAACGATGCGTGTCCGCCTGGGTGTCACCTGTTGTTGGTCATAATGCACATGGTACACGTAATACAATTGACCATCCAATCCTTCAAATAAATCGCCATGTCCGGAGCCGTTTTCACCCACGATTGTACGGTGGATGATGGGACTGTCATTTTGCTTGACCCAAGGACCATATGGCGAATCGGCGATGGCATACCCGACAGCGTAGTCGATATTCATGAAGTGATTGGCCGAATAAAACAGGTAATATTTATCTTTCAACTTGATGACGGTGGGTCCTTCCATGATGGGTGCCGACTCATAAGCCGGCGTAGCTTCCCACGGTTCGGTTTTACCAAAACATTTCGTTAATGTTTCGGGCTTTATCTCTCCTTTCTTCAAATCGAACTCGGCCACCCACAGGTAATTGCCATTATCAAACCGAACATGGTAGAGGTAATGTTTACCATCTTCATCTTTGAAGATGTAAGAGTCGATATTCTTCTCGGTACCGTCGATGGGCCTAACTTCACCTTGCGTATAGGGGCCTAGCAACGTAGTCGATTGCGTCAACACGGTTTGCTCATTGGCGGTATACGTCAAATAGTACGTACCGTTTTCCTTGAATACTTGCGGCGCCCAGAACCCGTGGCTACCGAAGGCCTGCTCACCCTTCGAGAGGATCATATGCGAATCTTGCATACCCGTGGGCACGGTCCAGGTTTTTAGGTCCGTCGATTCCAACGCCGCGAATCCCGCCGATGCAGACTTTCCACTTCCTCCTGTGCCTGTTAGGTAGTACTTTCCATTTTCGACATATATCGTTGGATCGGCAAAAAAAAGTTCCTGCTTTTCTTGCGCCCTCAGGTGTATTCCGACGGTCAATAATCCAATTACTAGCAAGAAGCAATAGCAAGTCGTGTTGTTCATTTGCTCGTTCATCTCAAAGGTTAGTATACGTTCAACTCGTTACAAGACAAAAATAAACCGTTCGCTTCCACAAAAACCATGATATATTGCCCCTTTATGGTCAAATTATATCATCGCTCAGTCGTTACATACATTTAAAATGACAATCATGGCGAAAACGAACAGCCGAAGGATAGGTGTCGTTACTGCAAAAGCACAGGCGTGACGTAATCGGCATCGATCTGCATGGTGGTTTCCCCATCTTTTTCGACGAAGTTTACCGTGCTGATATGCATGATGCGTGGATGAATCCTCGCCTCGCTATGGTGTGCGTGAAAAACGATCCGCAAATCGCCCGCTTTATCGGTAAATAGGGCGCTATGGCCTACTCCCACCAAGTCGCCCGGCTTTTGTAAAATCGGGTTACCCGCATACTTCGTCCAAGGCCCTGTTACCTTGTCGGCCGTGGCATACCCGATGCCATAAAACGGACTCTCGTAGCTATTGGCCGAATAGGTCATGTAGTATTTCCCATCATGCTTTAGCACGAAAGGCCCTTCATTGACCCGTGGCCATACTTCTTCCCACGCTTGCGACACGTTGATGCATTTCACCGCTGTTTCCGGCCTTATTTCAGTCAGGTTTTCTTCAAGCTCAGCCACCCAGATGTTCAAGCCGTCGTTAAACCGATCATAGAAAAGGTAAGGTTTCCCGTCCTCGTCTATGAAAAGCGAATTATCGATGCATTTTTCTCCGCTGATCATCGGTTGCTGGACGTCCTGCTTGAATGGGCCGAGTGGACTGTCACTGGTGGCCACGCAGATATGTTCGTCTGCCGAGTAATACATATAGAATTTACCATCTACGTGGTACACTTCGGGTGCCCAGAACCAACGGTCGCCCCACGAATCTTTTTTGTCCAACGCCAGCCGATTGCCCGGCACGGCTTCCCACGTAAGCAGGTCTTGCGACACATAGACGGCAATACCGTCGTCGGCATACGTTCCGTAGGCGTAGTACGTATCCCCGTGCAATAAAATAAAAGGATCGCCAAAAAACACCTTCGTTTCCACCGGATCGGGGGTCGGTTCCGGCAGCTCACCGTTTTTGCTCGACGAACAAGCCAGTACATTGAAGCTGACGGCGAGTATGATCAATAACATCGTCCTCATACACATATATCTTATTCGTTATCTATTCCAAAATGATTCACCAACGCGTCGTACTCCGCTTTCGAAATCGTAATCATACAGCCATGGCGTACGGATGCCGGCAGGCTGTATTTGTCCCAATCCGAATGGAACGTATACCCCGATGCCTGGTACCATGGCCCTTCCAACTGATCGGCAATAGACAAGCCATACGAAACGCCGGGGTATTGTTCATAATACATGTACCAGATCTGGTTATCGGGCGAAGGAATCAACATCGGTGCTTCCCGGAAGTTGGGGCTTATGGGTGCCGCAGGTTCGGAATAAGGGCCGGTGAGTGCCGGTGCCCGTGAAATACGGATGGTCTTTCCGGTAGGCCAATACAAGGTGGGGTACGTTTCGTCCTTGATGACGGCATAGTAATTACTGCCTACCTTACGGATAAACACATCGATGGTACCCATGTCCCAATCAAACAATTTCGTGGGATGATCGGAAAACGTCTTGAGGTCTTTGGAAAGTACATACAAGGTGCGTTGGCTTGCCCAGTACCGCTCAGGGTCTTCCTTGGTGCCCTCTTTATGCGGCGTATGCCACGTGAGGATGTATTGCTCCGACGGTGCGTCGAAATACAATTTGGGGGCACCTATGCGTTGCAATGCATGGGCATATTCGGGTGTGCTTTTCAGATCGGGGGTGTACGTATTATACTTTTCCCAGCTGATCAAATCGGTAGACACCCAGATGTTAATATCCGGCGATGAATCACTGGTGTTTCCGGCGATGTAATACCGGCCATCGTGCCCCTTGCAGATATCGGGGTGGCCCCGGTAGTCTTCAAATACCCGCTTCTTCCCGTTGAGGGCATGCCAATGCAGGCCATCGGTGCTGACCGAGTAATACAGCTTGCCATAATCCTGGTGGGTCATGTGGGCAAACAGATAGGCCTGGTTTACGGCATCTGCCGGCTGCTCCACCTGTCCGGGGGGATCAGGTTGTTGGGCAAAGGCGGTGCCGCCCAACCATATGGAAAGGGACAGCACCACACTCATTTTTACTTGTTTTAAACACCTCATTTCGATTGCTAAGCTTATCTACGCATACCGGTTAATATTCCTTATGTTGGGTCAGCTTACCTTCCGCGTTGTCCACTTCGATTTGCGGAATGGGTAGCCGGTGGTGTTTACCGAGGATGAAGTTGTTGAAATCGGCATCGCGCGACTTCAATTCATCAATTCCCGCCTGCGAATTCAATAACCCCCAACGCTTCAAGTCGGCCCAGCGCCAGCCTTCAAAGCACAACTCCAATGCGCGTTCCATTTGCAGCCTTTTGAGGAATTTTTCACTTGACGATAACGCGTCTGCATGGACGCTGTTTTCCAACGCCGGCAAATTGGTAGACGGACGCTGCCTGACTTTGTTCACATAAGGCAGTGCTTCCATCGGCGATCCGCCGGTTTCCACAATACATTCCGCATACATCAGCAACACGTCGGCGTAACGGATAAGCCGGTAATTGTTGGGTGCGAAGTAATCTTCGAAATTGCGGTAATAACCAGTGGAGTATTTACGGATGAACATGTGGTCACCCCACCCCCCATCATCCCATGCCCGGCCATATATCTCCGCTGGCAATTCGGGGAAATCGTTGGGGCTGTTTTTGTAATAGAGGTTATGGTATAACCTGGTGTCGTTACCGCCATCCAGATTGGTTTCCTTTTTGTACTCTCCGACCAGCCACGAGCGGGCTTTTCCGTCTTGCCAGCCGATGCCGCCTGGCGCGTAAAACTGGGTACGCTGGAAGCCTGTCGCCATCGACGCACCGTTGCCCGTACCACCTTTGTTCTCGTCATTAAACTGGATCTCAAACACCCCTTCTTTGTTGTTTTCATTGAAATGGGTGAAATTATCCATGTAATCATCCATCAGCCCGTACATCGACCCTTCGCGGTCTATCAGCCATTGTAATTCGATTTTCGCTTCGGCAAATTTGCCTTGCTGCATATATGCTTTGGCAAGCAAGGCTTTTGCAGCCCCGATTGTTGCCCGACCGGTATTACTATCGTCCCATGTTGGGGGAAGCTTGGCATATGCATTTTTCAAGTCGGTCTCCACCTGTGCCCACAAGGCATCTTCTGCAACCTCCTCGGGTTTATAGCTGGCGTCCTTGGGTTCGAGCACGAGTGCACCTTTTTCCCACAAGATTGCAATCTGAAAATACCAAAGTGCCCGTAAAAATTCCGCCTGGCCGATAACTCGCGCCTTGTCTTCCTCGTTTGCAAAGGCGATGTTCGGTGTGTAATGCAACACCTGGTTAGCGCGGAACACACCAACATAGAAGTCTTCCCAGTGCACGTTGTTTCCCTCCCAGAAGTTGTAGTTTACATAATTGAACCGTGTCCAGTCGGCAAGTTCATTCCAGGGGCTTGTGCTCCACCCTTCGTCCGAGCTGAGGTCGTACCTAAACGACAACCACCTCATCCAAGTACCTTCTTTGTAAAACCGGCTGTAGGCCGCATTAAGCCCTTTTTGGGCATCATCTTCCGTTTGCCAGAATGTTTCCGTGGTCGGTTCATTCGGATTGGAAATGTTCAGTAGGTCTTTGTCGCATGCGGTGGAAACCACAACGGCAAGAAACCCATATATCAGTGATTTTATCTTTTTCATCGTCGTATTAATTAGCGATTTCGAAACCATTAGAAACTTACCTGAAGACCAAGCATGAATGTGCGGGCATTAGGGAATGCCATGTTATCTGTGCCACGGTCCCAAACGTCCTTGTTAATGAAATCCGGGTCTAATCCCTTGTATTTGGTGAGCGTGAGCAGGTTGTTGCCACTCACGTACACACGCAGCGCGCTCAGGTGCAGGCGTGACAGAGCCGCGTTTTGGAATGTATAGCCCAGTTGTACGTTACGCATCCGCAGGTACGAGCCGTCTTCCAACCAGAAATCACTGTCGCCACGGGTGTTGCGCGTATCGCCATAGATAATCCGGGGGAAATCGCTATTTGGGTTTTCCTGATAAGGCTCCGATCCCGGCTCAAACCGGATGTAATTGGAGTTGTCCGCAAATAAACGCCCCTGACGCATTCCACCGTTCAATACATCATTACCGATCTGACCATTCCAAAACATCGAGAAATCGACGTTCTTCCAGGTCAGCCCCAGATTGAAAGAGAGCAACAAATCGGCCCAGGGATCGCCGACAATCTGCCGGTCGTTAGTGGTGATCTGACCGTTGTCATCGGTGTCGATGTAACGTACGTCGCCCAGTTGCGGACGTTTGCCTTCGATGGTAATGGGCGTGCCGGCCGAGTTTACGTAATTGTCGATATCAGCTTGCGTGCGGAATAGGCCGTCAGTTTTCAGCAGGTAGTACTCGCCCAACGACCGCCCGATCTCACTCCGAGTTTGCCCGGTATAAAATACTTCGTTTCCGTAGCCCAGTTCGAGTATGGTGTTTTTGAGCGTGGTAATGTTGGTTCCCACGGAATAGCCGACATCGCCTACCTTATCCCGCCAGGTTGCCGACACTTCGACACCGGTGTTGCGGAGACTGGCGACGTTCGCCAATGGCGCACCGCCTTGGTTACCGGTGGTCATCGAAATCTGCATACCGGTCAATATATCCGTGACTTTTGAGTTGTAGTATTCGGCTGTCAGCGCCAAGCGGTTAGACAGCAGGCTAGCGTCCAGCCCCACGTTGATCTGTTCCGTCCGTTCCCACCGCAGGTTATTGTTTACAATCTGTACCTGCGTTGCGCCGTTTACTAACCGTTGATCGCGGCCAAATACGGTAACAATACTTGGGCTGATGGTTCCTAAGTAATCCCAGTTGCCGATTGCGGCATTACCCAGCTGACCGTAGTTGGCGCGAAGCTTCAAGTCATTAACCCACGGCACATTGAAGAACGGTTCTGCGCTGACGCGCCATGCGCCAGAAAACGAATAGAAATTGTCCCAGCGGTTTTCTGGACTAAGCTTGGATGTACCATCCCGGCGCACAGTAAATGACGCAATATATTTCCCATCATAGTTATAGTTGGCCCTGCCTAAGTAGGATATCAGTGCGGACTCACCTATACTGTTCCAATTGGTCTGGTTTGCCTGGCCTGCATTGAGTACGGTGATGTAGTCGCCACCTAAAAACGGGAAACGGAGCCGTTGCGCACCGACATCTTCCCAATAATAATGCTGGTAGGTAAGTCCGGCGATTGCATCGACATGGTGTTTTCCGAAATCTTTGTTGAATTCCAACGTGTTCTCAATTAGCTCATTGGTATCCTTGATCCGGTTCTTACTGCCTGTTGGGTCACGGAACTCCTGATTCATTGACCAATTGCCTTGTCTACGGAAATAGCGGTAGTCGTCGAAAAGGTAATCAATCCCGACATTTAGCTTGTACTTTAAAAAGTTAGTTATCTTGGCTTCACCCCAGAAGGTCGCTCGCAGACGGTAAATCTTGGTATTGGTATCTTCGAGTTCCTCACGGGCTATTGGATTAGTGCCGAATGTACGCGCATTTGCCTCGTTGCCATAGCCAAACCCTCCAGGATTATTGGCATCATACACCGGAATCGTTGGCAGCATACGCACCACATCGATGTAGGACGAGGTTTGCAATGGGTCACGGTTTGTGTGGGAGAAATTGATGGTCTCACCAAATGAGAAAATTCCTTTCTGACCTTCCGTATTCACGCGGAATGAATAGCGATCAAAGGAATTACCATACATCATCCCATCATTGTTATAGTAGCCTCCTGACACAAAATAACTACCGGTTTTCCCGCCACCCGATATGGAAACATTGTAGTCTTGCACGAGGGCCGTTTTCATGGTTTCCTGCTGCCAATCCGTATCGTAGTCTGCATGGTCCTGCAGCGTACCGTTCCACGTGCCGTCTTTAATTCCCTCGCGGTAGGCCATATCATTGTACTTCTTGAACTCTTCGGCATTCATCAAATCATACCTTGGCGACCAATCAAATGATTCCCGGACAGAGAAGTCAACTTTGGCGGGTCCGTCTTTCCCCTTTTTTGTGGTTACGATAATCACGCCATTCGCCGCCCGAGACCCATAGATGGCGGCGGCCGATGCATCCTTCAAAATTTGGATCGATTCGACATCATTCGGGTTGAAATCGGCACCTGCGGACGTAATGAGACCATCCACCACCCAGAGCGGGTCGTTGTTCCTCAACGTGCCTATACCGCGTATTTCGATCGATGCATCACTGCCGGCATTGCCGGTACTTCTCACATTTACACCGGAAGCCAGTCCTTGAATCGATTGACCAATGGTGCTTGCTCCAGTCTTGGCCATATCATCCACGTTGATTACCGATACAGCACCAGTCAAGTCACGCTTTTTCACAGTGCCATAACCAACGACCACAACCTCATCCAATTCTTCGGTGGATTCGATAAGTGTGACCTTAAGGTCACGTTGCGCCCCTACGGTCACTTGCTGCGACTCAAACCCCAGGTAAGAAAATACCAATACCGCGGCGTCGTTCGGCACCTGGATCGTAAAGGCACCCCCGTCGTTAGTCACCGTAGCTATATTCGCACCTTGTACGCCCACGCTGATGCCTTGCAGCGGGGCGCCCTGCTGGTCGACGACGCGACCCGTGACGGTAATTTGCTGGGCAATTACCGTCCCCTCTTTTTCCTTCCCTCCACTCGCCGTCGCCTGCGCATGCAGGAGTGTGCAGCAACAGGCCATCACACAGGCAAGTCGAACTGAAATAGGCCAGTGGCCCATCATTGTAATACTTCTTTTCATAAACGTTATATTTATTGTTTTTCCCATGAGCGGTCGACCGGAGAACGGTCGACCGACTCCCATTTTTAATTGCTCGTTAACTGTCTAATCAATTCCACCTCTTCCTGCTTATACGGCGTGCCATCGCCCCTGAAAATATCATGGAACCACAGCGGCGGCTCGTCCGTATAGGTTTTCGTCCAGCTGTCCCACGGATAGATTGTCTGCGTCTTACCATCCACAAACCCCCAGTTAAACATCGCCACGTTGTACTTTTTGGCAATCGGCAGGAAACCTTCGAACGTACTGCCGTTCGGGCGCGCCATATACTCCGTGCACCACAACGGCTTATTGTACCGCTGGAGTTGCTGTATGCGCTTCTCGAAATCCTCGGGCTTGTCGTAGTTATGGAAACTGATGATATCCGACTGCTCGATCTGGAGTTTTTCGATTGGCTTTAGCCCTTCGTGCGTAGACCAATCGCCCGCCCAGATACCCGACGTAAGCGGCTGCGACGGGTTTGCTGACCGTGCCCATGCGAATGCCTGCTCCAGCAACGGCAGCACAAAGGCCACCTTATCCTTTATTTCCACTGCTTCATAAGACGGTCCCGTCATGTTATCCGGCTCGTTCCATACGTCCCAACCGAGAATACGGTCATCTTCGGCAAAATGGCTGATGACACCTTTCACGTAACGTTCCAAACGTGGGTACTGTCTGCTGTCTTGAAGTACGTGTTGACCGGGGCTTTGTACCCAACCCGAATTATGCACATGCGGTTTGGGAGCCCGCTGCTTGCCGGCCACCGGGAACGGATCCCAGCAGGAATCAAAGAAAACAAATAAGGGCCGGATGCCGTGTTGATCGGCCAAACGCAGAAAATGTTCGATGCGGGCAATAAAACCTGCGGAGTCTTGCTCATAAGGTAAGTCATGCAAGTATACCCGCGCCGTGTTCATGCCCAGATCGGCAGCCCATCCAAGTTCTTTGTCAATCGTTTCCGGATCGAAGGTGTCTTCCTGCCACATCTCCAATTGGTTGATGGCCGTTGCGGGTGTATAATTTGGTCCTACGAGCCAGCCTTGCTCGGCCTGCCAGGCGTTGGCTTCCTCGGCCGTCCAAATGCCTCGCGCAGACTCACTTTTAACACCATCTCCGCCGCTGTTGCAACCGGATAATGAAAAAAGCGTTACGATAGAAAAAATCAAAAATGTACTGGTAATCCTTGTTGTCATTGGTGTTTTGCTGGTTATCAAATTGGCATCATGCCTTACTTCTTACAAAGGACGGCATTATGGTTACTGGGTGTGATATCAATTTGTTTCAATTTCTCTTTATTTTGTCTCAAAGTATTTTCCTTCGCTGTGAGCGCCGTCAGCCGCGTATTGATTCCTACCAAACCGACCTACGCTTCGTATCTGCGGCGTAACATCAATGTGGCTCGTCCGTCACTGCTTTCCTACGCGACCGCGGCCAGTGTACAGTTAGTCCACGTTTTACCGCAAAAACGTGAATTTACCGTGGACTCAACATATAAACCTGCTCTCATGCGTAGCAGCCTCCAAGGAGCTTTCAAAAAGCTTCCGACAAAACAAGAAAGCTGATCCCTCGACAAAGCAATGGCGATGCTAGTAAACTACGGCAATTTCGGTTGTCTTCAAAATTTACCCTTACCTTTGGTTTAAAAATCAAGAGATCCAGGTGAACGGTTGAACAAAGCCAATGGCCAACCCCATACATGCGATATATGTTAACAGTCACGAATGACGCCTTTAAAGCAAATTAAGTAGCCCCGTGCGGTGCTGCCCATCAAGATGAATAGCAACAATGCCGTGGCTACTTGAATTGTTTCAACGTTGTCATAGTTTTCTAATCATCTGCTTAATAAATTTACAGCATGCCTGCTTTCTTACAAAATGGCAGCATCATGATTATTAGCTGTGACATCACTTTATTTCTATCTTTCTCTCATTAGAGACTACCAAGGAGTAACAAACAATCAATCCCGTTTTATTTGCCCCACAATCATCCATGCGCCGATATTCCCACCGTCTAAATTGGAGGCCGATGTCGCTACCACGGTGTTATTATTCAAAACGGTTATCGCGTTCCATTTCGCTTCCCGATCCAACGGAATAGAAAAGGGCTGAGAAATATGCTCAAATTGGCGTCCGTCCTTGTCACCAATAGCCACTTCCATGGTCGATTTTTCCCAGTCAGGTCCGCGCCGCCTTGTCGTTTGGTACGATAGCAATACCTCGCCGGTAGTGAGCCGTGCCAGGTATGGCGCACCGGCATAGACATCATCGGGCAATAGATCTTTTAACGCATATTCCCGCTTGGGCGAATCGCCCAAAACAGGTTGGTTCCAGTTGTCGGCGATAGAAGTGCGTACGATATAGGGTTTAAACTGCCCCACCTTATTGTCTTCAATCGCCACCAAAATCTCATCGCCAACCAGCAATGGTACAGGCATACCATCCCGACGGCCCGCCCGGAAACTGACGGTCCGCGAGTCGGTATCCCATGTCTTTCCATTATCCACCGACGTCAGCACTGCAATCTCTTGCTCATCCGACTCGGTAAACGGCGCTTCATTTGCAAAGTAAACCTGCACCGTACCATCAGGCAATTGAAGGAAAGCCGGTTCCCAACAACCATCGCGGAACCGAGGCTCCGCCTCGAAAATTACCTGCGACTCGCTCCACGTTTCTCCCCGGTTAGTACTCCGGGAGATAGCTATCGCGAACGGCGCTACCTCCTCCCTAACGGGCCTGTAATTGCAGGCAGCCAGCCAGTCGCCATTTTGCAGTTCGATAAACTCCGGATTGGAAATATTGACCCGTACGGTATTCCCTTTTTCATCCGTATAGTCGTGCGCAGGAAAAAGGACCATGGGTTCAGACCACGTCTGCATGTCGGCTGTACTTCGAATCAACTCGACATCTCCATCGGCCTCATACACGGCAACGATTGCCCCGTCACTTAGCTGTTTCACCCGCGGGTAGCCTGCATAAGCGAGTTGTCGATCACTTTGCGGCGCAATCCGTTGGAGTGTAGAACGATCCCACTCAATTCGCAACCCCTTTGGCTTTTCCTCGGGAGGGGCAATTTCCGACCGGGGTCCCCCCTTCGACGTGCACCCCCAGAAAGCCATGCATACCAGCCCCCCGAGTAGCCATTTATTTTTTTTTCTCATTTATACTAGTAAGCGTTTCCGCTTTCGATGTTATACTCGACAATGTATGATCGCTGCCATCTAAAGACTACCTCACACGTAATGGCGTAAGGTAGTCTTCATCGATTTGCCTACTCCTATATCCAACCTGGATTTTGGATAATCGTGGGCGTCTTATTGATTTCCGATTGAGGTATTGGCCAAAGGTAATGCTTCTTCTCGAATACCCTGCGCTTCAAGATTGATCGCTCATAAAACTCATCGTCCTGCAAATGTGTTCCTTTGTCCACCGTCATCCGATAGAAATCCTTATTATCGGTTTCTTCGGCAATCAACCACCGACGCGTATCAAAATACCTATGCGTTTCAAAAGCGAGTTCGATTCTCCGTTCGTGACGAATCTTCTCCCGCATTTCGTCTTGGGTCAATCCTTCAGGAAGCTCCGGCAACCCAGACCGGTTTCGGATCGCATTCACATACTTGTAAACGTCAGCTACCGGGCCTTGTGCCTCATTTAGCGCCTCGGCATAATTGAGGTATTGTTCACCCAGCCGGAAATAAATCCACGTTTTCTGGGTAAAGATATTTTGCGGTATACGGACAGATTCTTCCGAGAATTTTTTCATGAGATATCCCGTCACGGAATGGTCCACTGCACTTCTCGACCGGCCATCGAGGCCACTATTCCAAAACTCGATGCGACGTTCGCGCCAGAAAGCTCCACTGTAATTGATAGCGGCATAGAAACGGGGTTCGCGGCCGACGTACATATTCCTGATCTGGTCCAAGTGGTAGCCTTTGGGATGGGCCTCCTCGGCATAGCCGGTCTCCCGATAACCCGATTCCGGATTAATAATAGGGTGCCCATTGGCCTCATATCCTAAAATCGGCGTAGACCCATCCGCCATCTCGTAGGCATCTACCAACTCCTGCGTAGGGCAATAGCCGCTCCATCCCCCCATTCCGTTAGGGCTCGTACAGCGCTCCTGATGATCCCAATTGCCCATATTCCGAGCAAACAATACTTCCTTGTTGTGACGTACGTAAAACAACTCCTGATAATTGCGCATCGGGTCATTATTGGTCGAGGTGTAAAGGCCATAACCGGCGGCTTCAGCCGCTGTGATTACATCACGTGCTGCGTCAGCAGCCTTCTGCCAACCTTGCGGGTCATATTCGGCAAACAATTTCAACCCGTCTTGATCGGTAAAGTCCGTATACTCTGGATTACCGTTCCAGAGTGGACTAGCAGCATACAATAACATTCGGGCTTTTAATGCCAGAGCCGAAGACTTGGTCGGGCGACCTAGCTGCGTCCGGTCTTCAGTGGCCCCACTAATATACGAAGGCAGCAATAATGAAGCTGCGCGGTCGCAGTCAGCCACGATAAAATCGACCACTTCTTTATAAGGCCGCCTTTTTATCGCTGCAAAGTCATCATCCAATGTAGCTGCACGGTCCATGATGGGTATCGGTCCATGAATACGCACTTGGAAAAAATGGAAGAATGCCCGCAAGAAATACGCCTCACCTTTCCAGATGTTTTTTTCCGCCTCGCTCATCGGTGTCTGGTCGATGCGTTCCAGGAATATATTTACCTTCCGCATACCTTCCCAATCAAATCGCCAAATGTTTTCCTCAATATTCTGCGGGCTCCATGCGCCAGACGTCATGACGTGTGCAAAAGGGTACGTCCATGTAATTTCCATCTCATCCGAGGCACCCACAAATGGATTACGCCCCCACCAATCGTTGAAACTAATCTCTTCATGCAGGGTAAAATAGGCCGAGGTAAGAAATCGCTCGGCATATTGGCGCTGGGCGAAGACTTGATCGAGTGTTAAGTCTTCATCGGGAGTCTTATCCAGAAAATCTTTGGTACACCCATTGAGTGCTAAAAAGAAGGTAAAAACCGTTATATATAGGAATATCCGCTTCATGTCTTTTTTACTTAAAATTAACTTGTAGACCAAAATTTAATGTGCGTTGCAACGGGTAAAAATTCGTTCCGTTATTGGACTCGGGGTCCATAATTTTTACCTTGTCCCAAGTGTGGAGGTTTACACCATTCACGAATAGGCGAATGCTATTCATGCCCCAGTTGGCCAAACTCGGCTGGGTAAACGTATAAGCTACTTCTGCATTTTTTAACCTTAAGAAAGAACCATCTACTTGCCAAAGCGTTGACGTTCTGTTATTATTGGGGTTGGCAACGGTGATTGCGCCCGGGTACTTGCCCTCTGGATTATCTGGGGTCCAGCGGTTGTCATAATACTGCCGTTGCACATTAAAGGTACCGACACCGTCTTGGAAGGGATACATTGTTGAACCATCCAGAAAAATACTAGTTCTTGTCGCGCCGGTAAGGAATAAACTCACGTCAAACCCTTTATACGCCACGGTCCCTCCAAATCCATACACGATTTGCGGCGTACGTGGGAAACCAATTGCGGTACGATCGTTGTCATCGATGATATTGTCGTTGTTCAGATCGCGGTATTTGATGTCGCCCGGCTGGCTAGCTCGCCCAAGCCGTTGCTCTGGGCTGTTTGCAATTTCCTCATCGCTTTGGAATATACCCTCGGCGACCCATCCGAACGGTTGATCAATGGGCAGCCCTTTTGCCGACAACCACGGATAACGTTGTGGCGGTTCATCGTTCTCGATGATGGTATTCTTGGCAAATGTAAAGTTACCTTGGAACGAATAGTACCAACCTGACGAGGTAGAATTCTTCACTTCAATCATTCCATCGATACCACGGTTCTTCGCTCGACCTAAGTTAGCATAAGGGATTACCCAAGGATAGAATCCAGTAACAAACGGTATCTGTTGACGCTGGATAAGGATACCTTCTCGATCTTCCCAAAAGGCATCTACCTGAAGAACAACTTTGCTTCGGAACAATTCGAGGTCTAACCCGAGGTTTGTTTTTGTCGCTACTTCCCACGTGACATTCTCATTACCGGTTTGGTCTTCTTCGATACCCGGCATAAAACGCATGTTATCACCGAAGTGGTAGGATTGAGCGCCCTCCGTTTTCATCGACGTTAGAAATAGAAAACGGATGTCCTGGCCTAAGTCGTCATTACCTACCTTTCCGACAGACCCTCTTATTTTGAAGTGGTTTATCGGGTTATTGTCGCCCCAGAACGACTCATTGGATAATATCCAGCCGGCAGATGCCGAAGGGAAAAAGCCGAAACGATTTCCTTTCGGAAAGTTTTCGGAGCCATTGTATCCGGCATTCACTTCCAAAAGATAACGGTTATCGTATGCATAGGTGACGCGCGACGCCGTGCCTAATCTTCGGTAGGGCAAGTTCAGCATCGACTCCCCAGCTGTGAGCCTTACCCTATCCCGTTGGTTGTACATCAACATACCGGAAACGTCGTGCTTTCCGAAAGATCGGGTATAGTTAGCCAGTAACTCGGTATAATATACCCGCTCTGCGGTGTTACCAAGTGCGTAGCCCAGGGGGCTCGCTTCGCGAAGAATTTCGCTATAAATATCTTCCCCAGTTACCGGGTCTTTCCCTTGGTATTGTTTCACCTCGAAATTCTTTTGCCGGCGTACGTCCGATCGGTAGTAATGGTCATATGCAAACTTACCGTTGAGTGAGAGCCCGGAGGTGATTAAGTCAGAGAGGTCCCATTTCGCCCCGAAAGTGCCTTGTACGGTGTTGCGTGAATCCACGAGGTATCCAGATTGCGTAACCATACCCCAGGGATTGGAGCCCAGAAATTGAGTAATACCTGCCGGAGACCCGTCCGGATTCTGCTTAGGAAAAGCAATAGGAGGTGTTTTCCGCAATGCATCGAAAATATCCGGGGCCGACCGAGCCGGGTAATTCCCTTGCTGGATGATTCCACCCAACCCGAACTCAAATAATAGGTCCTTGGTAACACTCACGTCGATATTAGACCGGAGGTTATATCGACGCATATTGATGTTGGTGTTATACGGGTTGCTTTCGTCGTTCTTCCACAAACCACTCTGTTCGGTATAGCCGACATTTCCGTAATAGCGTATCACCTCCGTACCCCCATTAATACTGAGGTTGTTAATGGTCTGATAAGTGTTCTTCTTCATGATCTCGTTGGTCCAGTCGACGTTTGGGTAGAGATAAGGATCTTCCCCACTTGCATATCGTTGAATCTCTTCTTCCGAAAAAAAGTCGCTCTGGCCCATATTGCGGTATGCCTCATTCCATAACCTGGCATACTCCACGCCATCAATATACTTTGGCATCCGTTGTGCAGTAAGCAGTCCGGTTTCAGAACGGAGCGTTACCTTCGGCCGGCCTTGTACGCCGCGTTTGGTCGTGATGAGAATCACACCATTTGCTCCACGTACACCGTAAACAGCCGTGGCCGACGCATCTTTAAGGATAGAGAAACTCTCGATTTCTTGTGCGTTGATCGTATTCAACGCCGACATCCCACGCTCCACGCCATCAACCAATACCAGTGGTGTACGACTCACCCAAGTTCCCATACCGCGAATATAGACTTGCGCCTGGTCGTAACCGGGCTCGCCGCTGGTTTGTCGGGTAATGATACCGGGCATACGACCGGCCAAGGCATTCGACAGCGAGGGCGCGGTAGATTGTTCCAGCGCTTTGACCGACACCGAAGCTACGGAACCCGTCATGGTCACTTTTTTCTGCGTACCGAAACCAACGACTACGACCTCTTCGAGTTTGCTTTGTTCTTCATCAAATTCCATGACAAAACGCCGCTCCCGATCATTGCCTGCCGGAACCTCAATGGGAAAATAGCCCTGATAGGTAATGACGATAATCGATTCTGGCGACGGAATTTCCAACATAAAATTCCCATCAATGTCCGTTTGCGTACCATGTGTACTGTTTTTTATCATTACGGTTGCCCCGGCTAGCGGCTCATTTTGCTGGTCCGTCACTCTACCGTTCAACACATGCGATGATTGTGCTTGCACCCACATAGAAGACACAAGCAAAAACACCGTAAACGCAATTCCCATGCAACGAGCGGTATGCACTCCTGTACGGCACCACCGCTGCATGAGAAAATTTTTGGTAATTTTCTCACTCATAATTCACTAATTTATTTGATTACTAAACTTATTTATTTGGTTACTAGCTATATTTAGGTTACCTTTTTCCGATGTCGTCGGTTAACTGTTTGATCAATTCCACCTCTTCCTGCTTATACGGCGTGCCATCGCCCCTGAAAATATCATGGAACCACAGCGGCGGCTCGTCCGTATAGGTTTTCGTCCAGCTGTCCCACGGATAGATTGTCTGCGTCTTACCATCCACAAACCCCCAGTTAAACATCGCCACGTTGTACTTTTTGGCAATCGGCAGGAAACCTTCGAACGTACTGCCGTTCGGGCGCGCCATATACTCCGTGCACCACAACGGCTTATTGTACCGCTGGAGTTGCTGTATGCGCTTCTCGAAATCCTCGGGCTTGTCGTAGTTATGGAAACTGATGATATCCGACTGCTCGATCTGGAGTTTTTCGATTGGCTTTAGCCCTTCGTGCGTAGACCAATCGCCCGCCCAGATACCCGACGTAAGCGGCTGCGACGGGTTTGCTGACCGTGCCCATGCGAATGCCTGCTCCAGCAACGGCAGCACAAAGGCCACCTTATCCTTTATTTCCACTGCTTCATAAGACGGTCCCGTCATGTTATCCGGCTCGTTCCATACGTCCCAACCGAGAATACGGTCATCTTCGGCAAAATGGCTGATGACACCTTTCACGTAACGTTCCAAACGTGGGTACTGTCTGCTGTCTTGAAGTACGTGTTGACCGGGGCTTTGTACCCAACCCGAATTATGCACATGCGGTTTGGGAGCCCGCTGCTTGCCGGCCACCGGGAACGGATCCCAGCAGGAATCAAAGAAAACAAATAAGGGCCGGATGCCGTGTTGATCGGCCAAACGCAGAAAATGTTCGATGCGGGCAATAAAACCTGCGGAGTCTTGCTCATAAGGTAAGTCATGCAAGTATACCCGCGCCGTGTTCATGCCCAGATCGGCAGCCCATCCAAGTTCTTTGTCAATCGTTTCCGGATCGAAGGTGTCTTCCTGCCACATCTCCAATTGGTTGATGGCCGTTGCGGGTGTATAATTTGGTCCTACGAGCCAGCCTTGCTCGGCCTGCCAGGCGTTGGCTTCCTCGGCCGTCCAAATGCCTCGCGCAGACTCACTTTTAACACCATCTCCGCCGCTGTTGCAACCGGATAATGAAAAAAGCGTTACGATAGAAAAAATCAAAAATGTACTGGTAATCCTTGTTGTCATTGGTGTTTTGCTGGTTATCAAATTGGCTTATGACTTACTTGTCACAAAGGACGGCATTTATGGCTGCTGCGTGTTATACCATTTTGTTTCAACTTTTCCCTATTTTGTCTCAAAAAGTCTTTACCTTTGTTATACACAACCGCCAGTTGTTACCATGGGTTCCCGCCAACTCTTCTAAACGCTTCGTACTTGCTCCGTAATCGATTGGTACCTGATTTGCCGTAGTCCAGGTTTTTCCCCGTAAAAAGGTGGACTCACCCGGACTCACCTTGGACTTACTCCGAAAGAGGGTCAAACCAAGTACCTATATGGTTCCTTGCAAAACCGATGCGGGGAGTGCGCCAGTAAGAAGACGAATAAGGGTGGTGTGGTTGACGATTCGAAAGTACGATAAATTCTGCTATCTTGCAAATTACCGTTACCTTTGGCTAAAAAACCGCGGGAGCCGGATGAGCTAATGAGATTGCTTTTGTTGACATATATCGTATGTATGGGGTTGGCCATCGGCCCTGCCCATGGCCAACCGTTTTATTTCAAACACTACCAGGTGGAGAACGGACTGTCAAACAATGCCGTGCTATGCAGTGCCCAAGACCCCATGGGTTTCATGTGGTTCGGCACCAAAGATGGCCTCAACCGCTTCGATGGGTATTCTTTCAAGGTTTTCCATAGCGATCCGGATAACCCCAACGGGCTGGGAAGCAATTTCGTGAGGGCTTTATACGTGGGTGACTCGGGCTATATATGGGTGGGCACCGATCAGGGCATCTACCTGTTCGATCCCAAATCAGAAACCTTTTCGCTCTTCCATCCGTCCATTACCAATGAAATACTGGACATACAAGGCGATAACCAAGGAAATACCTGGTTCATCAATAACCTGACACTATTCCGCTACGACACCGCCACCGACAGTTTATCGTCCATCACAGAAGTAGCAATGGGATCCGTCAGTTCATTTGGGCTCAGCGAAGCGGGCGACGTGTGGGCAGGGACCATCAACGGCAACCTGCTCCACTACCAGCGAACCCATGGCCTCCGACGGTCATATCACCTCTTCAGTCACTCCCCGAAAGTGGTATCCCAATGGATTGAACGGGTGTTTTGCACCAACGAGGGCCAGGTGCTGGTTGGGACATCCAAACAGGGTCTCAAAGTATTCGACACGGGAACGGGAACCTATACCGATCTGCTGACGCGGAATGACAACGGTACGGACTTGTTCATCCGTGATATCATCGAGCACCACCCCGACGAGTATTGGCTGGCTACCGAATCGGGTATTTTCATCTACAACCCCTCCAGCGGAGTTTACACCAACCTAAAAAAAGAACGCGGCAATCCGTGGTCGCTATCCGATAACGCGGTATACACGCTTTGCAAAGACAAAGAAAATAGCATCTGGGCCGGCACCTACTTCGGCGGCATCAACCACTACGCACGCGCAAACACCTTCTTTGAGAAGTTCTTCCCCCTGGGGCGCGGAAACACCATCTCTGGCAATGCCGTTCGGGAGCTATGCGCCGACGGGTACGGCAACCTTTGGATCGGCACCGAAGACGGCGGCCTCAACAAGATGGACCTCCGAACCGGCCGCATGACCAACTTTCGGCCAACCGGTAAGCCGGGTAGCCTAGCCCATTCCAACATCCATGGCCTGCTGATTACCGGTGACACCCTGTGGGTAGGCACATTCGAGCATGGCCTCGATTTATTCAACATCCACACAGGAAAAGTTATCCGCCACTACAACGCGGAAGACGGCGACGGAACGCTACATAATAACTTCATATTCAATATCTGCCGCACCCAGAGCGGACGAATATTGTTGGCAACGGGGCGCGGATTGTATGAATATGTCGTACCGACCAAACGCTTCCAGCTCGTTCCGGATTTTCCAGACTATATTTTCTATACAACACTTTTTGAAGATAGCCAAGGAACGATATGGGCCGGCACTTGGCGCGATGGCTTATACTATTCGAACCCCCGAACAGGGAAAAGTGGTTCGTTTGCACACGATGCGCGCGTGCCCGGCAGCATTGGCAGCAACCGGGTAAACCGCATATTCGAAGATAGCAATGATCATATTTGGGTGGCCACAGAGGGCGGCTTGTGTAGGTTCAATCCGGGTAGTGGCGATTTCCAACGGTACGGCACCACGCAAGGATTCCCCAGCAACCTCATCCTAGCCCTCTTGGAAGATGACGAGGGAAAGCTTTGGGTAACCACCTCCAAAGGGCTAGTACAGTTTTCGCCCGCAACGGGCGATATCCGGGTGTTCACCAAAGCCAATGGTTTACTCGGCGACCAGTTCAATTATAACTCCGCCTACCGAGCAGCGGACGGCACCTTGTATTTCGGCAGCGTGAAAGGACTGATCCGATTTGACCCCGCCGAACTCGTCGACAACACCTTCCAACCACCGGTCTACATCACCGGGCTACAGGTGTATGACCGCGAGTTGGAAATCAATCAAAAAGGATCTCCGCTTACGCAGTCGATTACCTTCATGGAGCACCTCGAACTCAGCCACAACCAATCGTCTTTCAGTATCGATTTTGCCGCACTGAGCTACATCTCGCCGGATATGACCGAATACGCCTACAAAATGGAGGGCTTGGATAAGGAGTGGACCCACATCCAGACCAACCGCAGGGCGTATTTCACCAAGCTACCTCCGGGCGACTACGTATTCCGCGTAAACGTAGTAGACAGCAATGGCGACCTCAAAGGCAAAGAGACGACCCTTCGAATCACCATCTTACCGCCTTTTTGGGCAAGCATCCCTGCTTTCCTGCTCTACGCCGTACTGGTCATCGCCGTCGTTTGGTATACGATACGGAGCTATCACCGCCAAATCAGAGAAAAAAACAAACGTAAACTGGAGCAATTGCGGCACCGGAAGGAAGAGGAGCTATACCGCGCGAAAATCGACTTCTTCACAAACGTGACCCACGAAATACGCACACCGCTTACCCTCATCAAAGCCCCCTTGGAAAAGGTGATGAAAAAGGCCGAGGAATTGCCTACCGTACGCAAACACCTACAGACCATGGAGCGGAATACCGAACGGTTGCTCGAATTGACCGACCAATTGCTCGATTTCAGGAAAACCGAAGTGAACGGATACCGGTTGAACTTCGTAGACTTGGACGTTGTCTCTTTGGTGAAGGAAAACTATACCGCCTTCAAACTGGTGGCCACACAGAAAAGCATTAGGCTTACACTTACTGCACCATCACATCCCTGCTTCGCGGCAGTGGATAAGGAAGCGTTTACCCAGATTATCGGCAACCTGCTCACCAATGCCCTGAAATATGCCGAACGCACGATTGAAATCGTCATGCACACGGAATCGCCGACAGGTACCGTTGCTGTCCTGGTCAAAAATGATGGCTACCTCATCCCGCTATCGATGCGGGAAAAAATTTTCGAAACGTTTACCCGCCTGAAAATGACAGACAACCAACAAGGATCTGGACTGGGTTTAGCACTGGCCCGCTCGCTCGCTCAGCTGCACAAAGGCCATCTCCGCTTAGCAAGCCCAGAAAATGGGATGAATGTATTTGTATTGACACTGCCCCTTAAACAACGCCAACACAAACGACGCCATGGAGCTAAAATCGCCAACGATGGATAGATCGACCATACTGGTGGTAGACGACCACGTGGAAATCCTCGATTTCATTGTGGACGACCTCAGTGAGCATTACGAGGTACTGCAAGCCGAAAATGGGAAGCAGGCCCTGGAAGTCCTTGCAGCCCATCCGGTTCAACTGGTGGTAAGCGATGTGATGATGCCCGAAATGGATGGTTTTGAATTGTGCCAACGCATCAAATCGGACTTGGCGCATAGCCATATCCCGATTATCTTACTAACGGCCAAAAACACGTTGAAATCGAAAATAGAAGGGTTGGAACAGGGTGCCGATGCGTATATTGAAAAGCCGTTTTCACCCGAGCACCTGCAGGCGCAAATCGGCAGCCTGTTGGCCAACCGGAATAAAATCCGTGCGTATTTCGCCAGTTCACCCTTGGCGCACATCA
>CAZTJY010000052.1:0-7269 GCA_964613725.1 uncultured Parapedobacter sp.
TCCGGACGGGACTCGAACCCGCGACCCCATGCGTGACAGGCATGTATTCTAACCAGCTGAACTACCGAACCGTTTTTTCCTTATTTCAAAGTGTCCGTTTAAAGTCCGGACGGGACTCGAACCCGCTTCCCTTTCGGGTCTGCAAATATAGCTTGTTTTATCTATTTGCAAACAAAAATTTTAAAATAATTAGGTAGTTGCACCCTCTTTCATTTTCTCCGCGTTCTCAGCGAATTGAAGTGCGTCGATAATTTCCTGAATATCACCGTCCATCACGGCCGGTAGGTTGTACATGGTAAGCCCGATGCGATGTTCCGTAACCCGGCCTTGAGGGTAATTGTAGGTCCGAATCTTGGCCGATCGGTCGCCTGTAGAGACCATGGTCTTCCGTTTTGCAGCGATATCACCATGTTTTTTCTGCACTTCCAGCTCATAGAGCTTCGACCGCAACATTTCCATGGCCAATTCCCTGTTGGCCAGTTGGGAGCGTTCAACTTGGCAGACCACCACGATGCCGGTAGGCTTATGGGTGAGTTGTACCTTGGTTTCTACTTTGTTTACGTTCTGTCCGCCGGCACCGCCTGAGCGGGACGTCTGCATCTCGATATCGGCAGGATTGATTTCGACATCCACCTCTTCCGCTTCCGGCAATACGGCTACCGACGCGGCCGATGTATGCACCCTTCCCTGAGTTTCTGTGTCAGGGACACGTTGCACTCGGTGTACGCCCGACTCGTATTTCAATTGGCCGTAGACGTCCTCTCCGGTTACCTTTAAGATTACTTCCTTATAACCACCCGCTGTGCCTTCGGTCACGTCCATCACTTCGGTGCGCCAGCCTTTCTCTTCGAAAAATCGACTGTACATCCGGTACAAATCGCCGGCAAAAAGCGCCGCCTCGTCGCCGCCCGTGCCACCACGTATTTCCAGAATGGCGTTCTTGGAATCCTCGGGGTCTTTGGGAATGAGCATCAGCCGTATTTCTTCTTCTTTAGCCTCTTTCTGTTCTAATAAGATATCTAGCTCCTCCTTGGCCATCTCGCGCAGTTCCTGGTCCTTCTCGTTGGCCAGGATATTTTTATTGGTGTCGATATTGCTCACCATGTTCTTGTATATGTGGTATTGATCGACAATTTTGCCCAAGTCCTTGTATTCCTTATTGAGCGTGGCGAAACGCTTCATATCGTTAATTGCTTCCGGACTGCTCAATTCACGTTCAACCTCGTCCCAACGGTCTTTTATGGCTTTTAATTTCTCTAACATAATACCTTAATTGCGGTTTCTGCCTTTGGTCTGGATGTCCATTTCATTATATGTCGGACAAACGCTGTATACCATGCAGTAAAAACTGAGTGCAAAAGTACGTTTTTTTATGGGTTCCAGACGGCCAATTGAACTTCGCTTCAATCAATGCGATGCAACAACCTTAAGGCCGATGATGGAACCGATGAGCGTCGTGATGAATATAAGCCGCCATAAGGTAGCCGGCTCGTTGAAGAAAATGATACCCATCAATACGGTGCCCACTGCACCGATACCTGTCCATACGGCGTAGGCTGTGCCCAGTGGCAGGGTCTGGGTTGCCTTGATCAACAAAACCATACTTATCGTCAAACACAATGCGAAACTGCCGTACCACAGGTAAGACGTCATCCCTGTGGTTTCTTTTGCTTTGCCGAGGCTTGTAGTAAAACCGACCTCAAAAAGACCGGCGACGATGAGGATAATCCAGTTCATATAACGTATATTGAGATTAGTTTTGCCATGTCTTCAACTCCAGTTCACTACCGTCGAATACGGCGTAGGTATTGTAATTTATCCATTCACCCAGATTAATGTACCTGCTGCGTTTGGGTAATGCAAGGTCAATTGGTAGGTGGCGGTGACCGAAGATGAAATAGTCATACCGCTGATGTTCGAGGAGCTCTTTGGCATACACTGCAAGCCATTCATTGGCTTCCCCTTGAAACTTTTCCTTGCCACCGGAGGCAAGGCGGCTGTGGGCCGACCACCGTTGGGCAATCCCAATACCCAAATTAGGATGAAGCCGGGCAAACAACCATTGGCAAAAGCGGCTACGGAATATTTTCTTGAGGACTTTATAGGTGCGATCACCCGGCCCTAGCCCGTCGCCATGGTGCAAGTAGAATGTTTTACCGCTACGCTCAATAATTAGCTCGTCGTTAACAATGCGCGCGCCAAGCTCATTTTTCAAGTAGCCAAACATCCACATGTCATGATTGCCTTTAAATAAGGTGATTTTCACGTCTGCATCGGCGAGTTCGGCCAATTTACCCAAGAAACGGATGTAACCTCTGGGCACTACCGTGGCATACTCAAACCAAAAGTCAAAGACATCGCCCATCAGGTATAGTTCGGCGGCGTCGGATTTTATGTAGTCGAGCCAAGCAACGATACGTGCCTCCCGCTCCCGCGTTGCGGAACGGGGATGTGCACCCAAATGGAAATCAGAAGCGAAATAAATCTTATCGCGTAACGGCATGCGGCCAAAAATAAGAAATTCTTGCTAGCTTTGCACGAAGGGCATCTTTGCCAAAAACAAATGCACCATGAATAAAAACTTAACTTTAATCGCATTGGCCTCACTCTTTACCGCCTGTCAGAACCAGAAGGCTATCCAGCCTGCAGAAGAAATTAGCCTCTTGCCTTATCCAGCAACGGAAAAGGGAGATGTGATCGACGATTTTTTTGGCACGGAAGTGCCAGACCCGTACCGATGGCTTGAAAGCGATACCGCGGCTGATACAAAGGCTTGGGTAGCCGCACAGAACGAGGTAACCAATGCCTATCTAGCGCAAATCCCATTTCGCGAAGCGATTTATAAGCGATTGGAAAATCTCTGGAATTACGAAAAATTCTCCGCACCATTTAAAGAAGGCGACTATACTTATTTCTATAAGAACGATGGGTTGCAGAACCAAAGCGTGCTCTATCGACAGAAAGGCGAGGATGGCGACGTGGAGGTCTTCCTTGATCCAAACCATTTTTCCGAGGACGGTACCACCTCCCTGGCGGGCATCGCATTTTCGCGTGATGGCAGCCTAGTGGCCTACCAACTTTCCGAAGGTGGTTCAGACTGGCGCAAAGTAGTGGTGATCCGCGCCGAGGATAAATCCATCGTGGGCGACACCTTGGTAGATGTCAAATTCAGCGGCTTGGCTTGGCGCGGCAACGACGGGTTTTATTACAGCAGTTACGACAAGCCGGAAGAGGGTAGTGCGCTCTCGGGTATGACTGATCAGCATAAGCTCTTCTTCCATAAACTGGGGACCCCGCAAAGTGCGGATGCGTTAGTTTTTGGTGGTTCGGCCACGCCGAGGAGATACATTGGTGGCTACCTCACCGAAGATGAACGCTTCCTTGTTATCACAGCGGCTAATGCAACCAGCGGGGGCGAATTGTACATCCAAGATCTTAGCAAACCAGATAGCCCAATCATGAATGTGGTTGGTAATTTTGACAAGGATCACGCTATCATAGATAATGACGGTGATAAACTATTCATTTATACAAATCTGGACGCTCCGAACGGCAAGGTCGTAACCGTTGACGCTAAAAACCCTAAACCTGAAAATTGGGTGGACTTGATACCCGAGACAGAAAACGTGCTGCACCCAAGTACCGGCGGCGGTAAGATCTTTGCCAATTACCTCAAGGATGCGACGTCTATGGTGTTGCAATATGACCGAGAAGGGAAACTTGAGCGTACAATTGAATTGCCTGATGTCGGTTCGGCGGGGGGCTTCAGCGCGAAAACAGACGACACGGAGTTGTATTATTCCTTTACTTCTTATGTGTATCCGCCTTCTATTTTTAAATATGATATTGCTTCAGGTAAATCTGAATTGTACAAAGCATCGGGTGTGGATTTTGATCCTGAGCAATATGAATCCAAACAGGTGTTTTATATGTCCAATGACGGCACGAGGGTACCCATGATCGTTACCCATAAAAAGGGGCTTGTGCTTAATGGAAGCAATCCGACATTACTTTATGGCTACGGCGGCTTCAACATCAGTCTTACGCCCTCATTCAGTACATCGAACATCATCCTGCTAGAGCAGGGCGGTGTATATGCCGTGGCTAACTTGCGCGGTGGCGGCGAGTATGGCCAGAAATGGCACGACGCAGGTACGAAACTCCAGAAGCAAAATGTGTTTGATGACTTCATAGCGGCTGCCGAGTACCTCATTGATGAGGGATATACCTCGCCTGAGAAGTTGGGTGTAGCGGGTGGTTCCAATGGCGGATTATTGGTAGGGGCAGTCATGACCCAGCGGCCTGAACTATTCAAAGTGGCGTTACCGGCAGTCGGTGTTTTGGATATGTTGCGCTACCATAAATTTACGGCAGGTGCCGGTTGGGCCTACGATTACGGGACAGCCGACGATAACGTCGAAATGTTCAACTACTTGCGTACATACTCGCCTTACCATGCGTTGGAAGCCGGCACGGCTTACCCCGCAACGATGGTGACCACGGCAGACCACGACGACCGTGTCGTGCCCGCACATTCATTTAAGTTTGCCGCGCGCTTGCAAGAATACCATACGGGGTCAAACCCCGTGCTCATCCGTATTGAAACCAAGGCCGGACACGGGGCAGGTAAACCCACGGCCATGGTTATTGCCGAGCAGGCCGACAAATGGGCTTTCCTGTTCCAAAATACGGGAACGGCCTATGCCGAATAACAATGCTACTCAATAACTAAAGGTACAAATGGAAATCAAACGGGACGACAACGGAAAAAAAGGGCACTTCAGTGCATGGGAAAATGAGGAAGAGGCGGGGCTGATGACTTATACGTGGGCAGGTGAACGTAAATTCATTATAGATCATACGGAAGTTAACCCTGAATTTTCAGGGCAAGGGGTCGGCAGAAAACTGGTTATGGCAGCGGTGGCATTTGCCCGAGAACATGGCCTTAAAATACTACCGCTCTGCCCTTATGCGAAAAGTGTTTTCGACAAAACTCCAGCTATTCAAGACCTATTGTTTTAAGGTATTAATCCCAACGCCAATCGCCAATGATACGTAGTGCCTCTGCCAGGTTATTGTCCAACATCAGTTGCCTGACTTCGTTATCTGATAGCCATTGGACAGGTATATCAACCACGTTGGCCAGCCCATAGCTGAGCATGCTGCCGAACCTGACGGTTTTTTTCATTTCCTGTTCGTCTACCAGAGCGAAGATGTCACAATCGGCGTGGTAGCAGTTGAGTGCGGCACGGCTCAGCGTGCCGTCGCTGGCACCGCCAATCGGGATACCTTTTAACATGAAAGGTTGGTGGTCCGAATATCGTTATCCACTGTTGTTTTTCCTGTGCGGAAAGTCCCAGTATGCTCAGCACAACGAGAAGTATAACTAACGCGCCGTGTTTCATCACCCTTGTATTACGGTTGGGGCACTTCCTTCTTGGGGAACATAAGCGATGCCACCACGCTGATGAATAATATCGATACAATGATAATTAAGGAATGTGACGTCGTAAAGCCAATGCTCGACAACCAGTCGTGCAACAGCATTTTCGCCCCTATGAATACCAATAGGAACGAGAGACCTGTTTTAAGGTAATGGAATTTATGGATGATGTTGACCAACAGGAAAAACATGGAACGAAGGCCCAAAATCGCAAAAATGTTCGAGAAAAACACGATGTAGGGGTCTTTGGTTACCGCGAAGATGGCTGGAATGGAATCGACGGCAAAGATGAGGTCGGTAAACTCGATGACCAATAACACCAGAAACAAGGGCGTAACGTACCTTTTTGCATTCTCTTTGTGGAAGAACTTTCCATTTACGAACGTAGGATATACGGAAAAATATTTAGAAGCAAATTTAACCACGGTATGATTTTGCGGGTCGATTTCTTCCTCCTGGTTACGGTGGATAAACATCATGATGCCCGTGTATACCAAGAAAACTCCGAATATATATAGTATCCAGCCGAATTGGCTAATTAATGCTGCGCCTAAAAAGATAAAAAGGAAACGAAGCACAATGGCACCGATAATGCCCCATACCAATACTTTATGATAGTATTGTGCAGGTACGCCAAATGAGCTGAAAACCAATACCATAACGAATATGTTGTCAACAGACAGGGCATACTCAACCACATAGCCCGTGATGTATTCGAGCGCAAGGTTTCGCTTATACAGCTCCAAGCTAGCGATGAAGTCGTCAGGTATCAACCGGATATTATGCAGGTGTTTTTTGGTGACTTCCGCTAAACGCGAAAAGTCCTCGATGTTGTGTAGTTCATGGCCCCAAATGCGTAAAATCACATAAAAGCCGAGGGCGAAGCCTACCCATACCGCGCTCATAATGGCTGCTTGTTTAAAGCTAACTGCCGAGTTGCTTTTGCTGAATAGGCCTAAGTCGATGGCCAGCATGAGGATGATGAAAAGTAAAAAGCCGCCAAAAAAGAGAAGTTCATTGCTCATGTTATTTATTTCTTTCCGTTGTGTATCTTACAAGTTGTTCCAAGCCGCGCCGGTAGGCATTTTCCGGCAGGTGGGCAAGGATGTCAAAAGCCTCCTGTTGGAAAGCCAGCATCCTCGCAGTGGCGTATCCCATGCCACCGTTGGCTTTCACGAAAGCAATGACCTCGGCCACTTTCTGGGGATCTTCGTTGTGGTTTTTAACCAAATTGATGATCCGTCTTTTTTCGGCCCTACCAACCTGTTTCAGTGCATGGATGAGTGGCAAGGTAAGTTTTTTCTCCTTGATGTCGTTGCCCAGCGGCTTACCGACATCATCGATGCCGAAGTCAAACAAATCATCTTTTATTTGGAAGGCCATACCTACTTTCTCACCAAACTGGCGCATTTGCTCGACCATCTCGTCGCTGGCATTTGTTGAGGCCGCCCCGCATGCGCAACAGGAGGCGATGAGCGACGCGGTCTTTTGTCGGATGACTTCGAAATAGACGTCCTCTTCAATATCCATACGCCGGGCTTTTTCAATCTGTAACAACTCACCTTCACTCATCTGCTCCACCGCGTGGGTCACGATTTCAAGCAGGCGGAAGTCGGTATTGCGGATGGAAAGTGAAAGGCCTTTGGCTAGCAGGAAATCGCCTACCAATACCGCGACTTTATTTTTCCAGAGGGCATTTACCGAGAAGAAACCGCGCCGCACATTGGCGTTATCAACCACATCGTCGTGTACCAGCGTGGCCGTATGCAAAAGCTCCACCAACGCAGCGCCGCGATGCGTTGCATCATTGATTTCGCCGCACGATC
>CAZTJY010000052.1:7279-25900 GCA_964613725.1 uncultured Parapedobacter sp.
GAAAAAAAGACAAACATCGGGCGCATTTGTTTGCCCTTGCGTTTTACGATGTAATGGGTGATACGGTCAAGCAACGGAACCGAGCTCCGCATCGACTCCTTGAATTTGTCTTCAAAAATTGCTAGTTCCCCTTCAATGGGCCTTTGTATTTCGCTTAGTTTGAGCATGTAAAACGGTCGGCAGCCATGAATTTAACTTGTCTGTTTCAAAACGGCGCAAGATACTAAGAAATCCACAATAACCTATAGCAGCGCAATGGATTCTTCCAATTCATCGTACCAACGCTGGCCGTATTTTCGGACAAGTGGTTCCTTTAGAAAAGCATATACCGGTACTTGGAGTTCATGCCCTAGGGAGCAGGCCGCGTGACAGATATGCCAACGGTCGTAGTGCAGCACGTCAAATTCGGGATAGGCCGTCGTACGGATGGGGTAGAGGTGGCAGGATAGGGGTTTCTTCCAGTCGATTTCGCCTTTTTCATAAGCCTTTTCTATGGCACACTTGGTAATTCCGTTTTCCCAGGTTACGTAAGCACATTCCTTGTGCCCATCCACGCAGGGCGTCGTAAGGTCCCCGTCGGCATCAACCACATGGGTACCGTGCTCTTCCACTGTGGCAATCCCCTTTTCGGTCATATAAGGCTGCACTTTCGGGTATACGGCAGCCAGTACCTCGAGTTCATCCTGTTGCAGCGGTGCGCCTGCGTCGCCTTCTATGCAGCAAGCTCCCCGGCATTTGCCGAGGTTACAAACAAACTCCTCCTTTATCAGTTCTTCGCTCACCAGTACGGGGCCGACTTCGATCATCATGGTTGGTTGTTTTCTATGTTAGTTTGCCGGTTCGCCGAGTGGATATTTCAAGCCTTTCGCATCGGTCAGTTCCAGCGTGACCGATCCGACTAGGATTTCCACTTGGGCTTTTACCGGTATTCGATTACCATCATTTGTTACCCAAAGGTACAGCCGGCTGTCTTTGCGGAAAATACGGCCTGGTTTTATCTCCGGACTGAATTTCAGGCATTCCAGTGTGCCGAGCGACGTCTTGATGGTTTCCACACCAACGTACTCAATGCCCAGCGTAGCTATTTCGTCGTTGAGGAAATAGGTGAGCTCGAACGATTGTCCTTTCTTCACATTCGATAAATCGAGGTTACGCGCAAAATAATAGGCAGAGAGCAAATCGAACGTTTGTGCCGACGGGCTCTTGAACGTACCCTTATTCCCTTTGACGGTACGTTTCCGATGATTGAAACTCACGACATCTGTTCGACGGTAACTGCCTTCCCGGATGTTTTCAGTATAATAGTGGGGGAGAAAGGTGCGCGAATCGATGTAGGAGTTGTATCGATTGTCTACGGTAAAGAAGATGCTGAATGCACTTGAAGTCTGTCCGCGGGCCGAAAGATGATAGCTATGTGGGCTGCTGAATTTGATATTGGAATCTTCCACCTTGAGTACGCCGGTGGCTGCAGATATCATGCCGTAGCGTAGGCGGTAGCTCAGCTCTTCCCCTGCTTGGAAGGCGGGCTCTTTGAGGTAAGGGAGCGGTTGTCCGTATGCCGTGAAGGCGGCGGCAAATACCGTACATACGAAGATCAGTATTTTCTTCATAGCTTACGAAGTACAAATAAAATGCCGCTTTTGGTCATTTTGTTACGGGCGCTTTTCGTTTGAAGACGGGCACGGTTGAACAGGGTTCGCCATACATAATGCTTTTGGCTACTTTACTGGCCATAGTGGTGAATTTAACAAAGGCAGATTCAGGTATGTCGATATCGCCACATCCTTTTACGACCACGCGCTGGTCGCGGTAATGTTCCAGGTCTATTTTCTCCAATGCTCTTTCATAAAGAACCGTCTCTAGCGTGGGAAGATCACCGAAGACCACGGCAGCCGCATAAGGTTCAAGTCGGTTGGCGAGCAACATGTACGCCCAAGTAGGCACAATGGCATCCGCCGAACAGGTAATGGCCACGTATTTGCCCTGGTATTGTTCCCAATCATGTACCTTCACAAATTCCCTGAAATCCTTCTCACGCAGAATGAGGCCCTGAAACAAGTTGTCTTTGACGTCGTATACTACCCGTTCGCCCTGTGGCGCGAAATGGGCGAGGTCTACCGTAACCAGTCCGCTCTGCGCTACTTTGTTAACAATGGTTTCCTGTATATTCATAATCACAAAAAATCCGGATAACGGTTGCCGTTATCCGGATACAAAGGTACGAAATAAAGTTTAGTGCCTGCTGTTAAAAGAAGCGTGCACGGTTGTCGACCACGTCGGCTTTGTCTTGCAATGCCTCAAAAGCCAGCGACCATATGCGCTGTGTGAGCGACTGCGAAAGCTGCTGTTTTTGGGCAGAGAGGTCGGTGGGGGCTTCGGGATTTATGAATCCGCTCACTTCGACCACATACACACCCTGTGAACCTCTGATGGGCTTCGACGGTTGTTTCGGCTGTAATCCGAAGACCGTGCCCACCACCGCATTTTCCTGGGCCACGCCCGGAATTACAGGGTTTGCGAAGACGATGTTTTCAGCTTGTGCGGGTGTTTTTCCCAACTTTTGTGCAATCTGCGCAAGGCTGGTAGCGCCATTGGCAGCCTCCTTGGCCCGGGCGATGAGCTGCGCTGCCTTCACTCGGTTACGCACCACACTTTCGATGTCGCTTTTTACGGCATCTAGCGGTAACTGGCCCTTTTTCCGTATACCGGTAAGCTTTGCTACCACGTAATGGTTCTCAGACTCATATATTTTGTCGGTAACGTCACCTCGGTCGGCATCGAAGGCCCACCGCACGAGTTCGCGCGGCACTTCTGTACCCATCAAGTTCGTTTCCATAGCAGTTATCTCTTCGGCTTTTTGTACGGTTAGGCCTTGCTGGGTGGCCGTTTCCTCAAAATCGGAACCGCTGACTTGACCAAAGAATTGTGTTGCCAGCCGGTACGCGGCTTCCAATGTTTCCCGGCCGCTGATGATTTGTTTGTCGATGATGGCAGCTTTGACAAACCGCGACGAACCGATCTGGTCTTCCACCTTGATGATGTGGATGCCGAACTGCGATGTAGCGATGACCACTTCGCCTTCCCTGGCTCCGAATGCTGCCTTTTCAAATGCGGGCACCATCATGCCGCGTCCGAAGGTGCCCAACTCACCGCCGTTTATCTTACTGCCTTCATCCGCACTGAACTGGATGGCCAGCGCGGCGAAACTTTCGCCCTTTTCAATTAACCCCTTGATGGAGTCGGCTTTTGCCTGTGCCTTGTCCGTGCCACCCTCGGTGACCGGATTAAGCAAGATATGGCTGGCTTTCACTGAATCGGGACCGACCAGGGACTCCACTACTTTCGCAATCTCGAACCGGCCGTTGGCAAGTACCGGACCTACCGTCGTACCTACCGCTGCGTCAAATACAAGGGTGTCTAATGCAGGGCCTAGTTCGCCCCGTTTACGGAAGATGTAGGGGTATTTCGTGTCTGAATTAACCGCAGCGAACAACGAATCAGTCTTCGTTTCGGCGAGCTGGTCCTGTAACTCTTCGATAGTGGCTCGAACGCGCGCCGTATCTTGCGCGGTAGGGCTGGCATCAAATACCACATATGCCAAACTGCGTGTCTCTTCGGGGTTGTTAAAGACGCCTTTGTTCTCATCGTAGTAGGCCTTGTAATCCTTGTCCGTGAGCGTAACGGTACTGTCGGGTATCGATTGGTAATCGAGCAACACGTACTCGAAATTAGCCAGTTTATTGCGTTGACTATAGGCTTCGGTAGCCTCCAATGCGGTTACGTAAATGCTGTTGTTAATGAGGTTCGTGTATTTCGCGCTCAATCGTTCGTCAATGACATTTTGCAAAAGGGCTTCCCACTGGCCGTGCGCCTCATGGCCCTGCGGCAGCATGTTTACCTGCGAAATAAAGGTGTTGAGTTGATCGCGGTCAAATTGCCCCGTTTGCGGATTCCGGAAAGCCTGCTGGATCTGCATGGAAGGGTTATCGCCCTGTACGAGGTCGTTCAGCTCCGTTTTTCCAACGGAGAGGCCAATGTGCTCCACTTCACCTTTCAGTAATTCGCGGTTGAGGTATTGGCTCCACACCTGCTGTACTGCCCACGACTTCATCTGCGGGCTCAGGTTTCCGCCACCCATCTGTTGCCGGAACATTTCCGAAGTTTGGTCTACTTGTGCATTAAATGCGTTAATATCGATTGCTTCGCCGTTGACACTGCCCACTTGATTTTGGTGCCGTGCCCAAAACGGCGTACCGTAGTTGATAATATCCCCTAATAAAAACGCAACTATCGCAAAACCAATAAAGACGACAATCACCGTCCCCGCGCGGTTGCGTAAATAATTCATCAATCCCATAGCCTGTGTAAAACTGTTTTTTTTAAGCTGTTATCTGTTGTGTCAAATTCTTGTTTCCAGGTGGTTGCACCCACATTTTTAAAACGAGGCGCAAGATACGACTTTTATCAAAAAAAGCGCAAAAAGTTAAATAAATTGCAGGACGCTACCGGAAAGTGGGGACTTGGTTATCTTCCAGTAGGTACAGCCCTGTGGCATTCTGTACTTCGATGTTTTCGAAGCTGGCGTCCGATGTGAAGGATGTTCCCATGAAATTGCTACGGCCGTCTTTGAAATAAGCTTCAATTGGCACGTGGTTGTAAAACGTATTGGCCTTTTGGTCGTGGATGAGTTCTTCGGTTTTAATAATGGACCCGTCGGCACGTGTGATGACCACGTTCCGCCTGAATTCAATTAACTCTTCCGCTTCCTTCTGTATGGCATAGTCAGACGTGATGCGTTGTGTTTCGACCCGGTTTTCGTCGTAGAAAACGATGGAGACCCCTTTCTGGAATTCATAGTATGGTTCCTCAACATTGTAGCGGCGCATTTCGGGTGCCGTCATCCGTGCCTTCACCAAGGCGGAGTCGCTGTATATCACCGTAACGTCAAGCGAAATATCTACCGGTTCTTCGGCTTGGATGGCCGCAATCCGGTCAACCTCTTTCAGGTCGGTCTCGCAAGCACCAAGCAACGCGATGCCGACTAAAGCACATATGCCTACAAACCCCGTATTTTTGCCAAGCTTGCCCATCGTGATGATGACGCTATCCATTAATCGTAGTATCTTCGCCTAAACCAGCTATCGTTTAACGTAAACCCTAGGTTAAAGTTAATATACCGTTCGCGCACCAAATCGTTGGATAGTGTACCCATTTGGCCAAACTCAGTGGCGAAGTTGATTTTGTAGAACGATGTGCCGAAAAGGGACGGGAGCGGGAAGCCGAAGCCCACGGTTAGGGCCATTCGGTTGATATCCTGGTTATCAATATTGATGTACGATTTATTGTATTTGAAGCCCAGCCGATAGTCCACCACGCCGAAATAGTTCACTGACGTAACATCCGGCGTTATTTGACCCCCAATGGCAAAGCCATAACTATCGGTCAGGTGGGGGTTGTCACTGCCTACGCGGTAGTCACTCCATTTGGCGTAGTTAAAATCACCTCCCACCAACCAGTTATTCCCCTTGGCTATACTGAACCCTACGCTGTGTTTCATAGGCATGTTGATCTGGCGTTTCAGGCCTTCGTCAACCGAAATGGTATCCACCGGTAGATTTTCCTGGTCATCTTCCACGCTCGTGGGGGTCCGTGTAATCACCCGAGAGGTACTTGTGTTAAGCGGGGAGCCCGCGGTACCTGTATAGCCGATGGTTAAGTTGACGTTTTTACCCAAGGGTTGGAAATATTGCAACCCATAATCAAAGCTAAATCCTTTAACGTATTGACTGCTGTCGGTCCGCACATTCAATGCACCGATGTCATCGGGGAATTCGATTGAGTTAATTCGCTCAAGCGTTCCGAAAATATAGGAAGCATTGACTCCTACACTGAAATTTTTCGAGATTTGGATGCCGTAACCGAGATAAGCTTTAGTGGTGCCGCCGGCACCGGCATATACGTTTCGAATTTTGGTGGTATCTCCTGGAATCGTGCCGGGGATAGCATAACTGAACCCAACGTCGGAGAACGGCATGATCCCGAAGCTAATTCCACCAGGGCGGCCCAAGGGAATGCCAAAGTTGATATGGCTAAGCGAAAAATTATAGGAATTTTCGGCGAGATCGCTTTTACTCAGTTCGGTAATGTTGCCAAATAGACCTACATCGATGGTCGTGAGGCCCAATGCTGAATAGGAGGCCGGATTGCCCACGTTGATGTTGCCGTAGCCGTTCAAATAGCGTATGCCCGTACTGATACCACCCATTGCACGTCCTTGTGGCAAGGCATCACCCCGCATCTCGCCCAATCCATAACGTGAGTAAGGCGAACTGGTGGTAGCGCGTTGGGCTTGTACTGTCATTGTAAATAGCAGAAATATAAGGAATGCGGAAACGCTGGGATTGAAATGCGTGATGGTATGAAGGAACTTCGATATGCGGTGCTGCATGTGTTAATTTAAAAACGGGACGTTGATGTCGATGAATACCTATTAATTGACAATCAGTAAATTTTATGACCTCAAAATGTATGCAAAGCTATTTAATTTTTAGTTGCCACTGGTCATTCTTTTTGTTAAAAAAGGTTAAAGCGCTGCTTATAAAACAATTAGAAGAACTGGAAGTATATGATGGTTAGGAGTAGCAGGGCAAATATACATTCGTAAAACCATCGTTTCGTCGCGTAGCTGAAGTAGTACGTCATGTATATCGCAATGGGCGGCGCGGCAAGCAGGAAGTGGTTGATGGACCAATCGGCATTCAGGTAAAATGAGATGATGGCCAGTGCGAACATACAAAAAAGCAACTGGAATGACTTGCGGATATGCACGACACTTTTAAACAGGTTCTTGCGGAGTGTAACTACAAAAAGAACGAGGATTGCCACGACGGGTAATAACACCAGGTAGTCATAAATGTCGATATGAATGGAGGTTGGGAACGGGTACGTGAGGGGCAGCCATATTTCATAAAATGCATCCAACCGGTCGAACCATAAATAGATAACGCCCAGCAGGAAATAAATGGTAGCGAAACCGATAGGGATAGCTACCCATTCGCGCCAGTTGAACGGGCGGAAAATCATCAGGCTGAACCAAAGTAGCAGCAGCATTACGATGAAGGGAAAATAAACCAAGCTACCTAAAGCGACGATCATGCCCAGGTCGAACATCAACGGTTTTATTTCGGTACGGCGATAAATACTGAGCAATTTGTCAGCCATCCAGATGGTAAGAAAGTTGCAAATCAATATCGGCGACAGGACAAGGAAAGGCAGCATCAGACTTGCTAGCGTCATGTACATCAGCGCAGGCAGAAAGCTTGAGCGACCAACAAGGTTGAATCGGTTGACGACGTTATTGAGCAGCAGGGCTTGGATGATGGTCAGGATCAACGTAATGAGCACATTTGCCTCGGGCGATATATTTTCGGGCAACAGCTTACCTGTGAAGTTACTGATAGCTGGCTCGAAAAATACCGGCATGAGGTTATCGGGCAGGTGCAGGAACACGCCAAGGCAGAGCACAAGCCCCACGACCGACAAAAACAGGATATTTAATGGTGTATATTTACGGAACTGATTAATCATTTTGTATACGCTCAATGGCGTTACAATTATAGGGCTTAATTGACAATTATCAACTATCCATTATCAACTATCCATTATCAACTATCCGTTGTCGGCTATTGGTTCCGATTGCAGCAGACTGAGCAGTTGTTTGATGTCGAGCTTATCACTTAGGTTATCATTTTCAGAAAGGTCCGCATCGGGCAGCGCCTCGACGTAATCCGTTGCTTCGTACCGGTATATCCGCCAATTGCCCTTGTGGTATTCCAGTGCGGTGAGGTTTTCCACCCAATCGCCCGAGTTGAGGTAGGTTACACGGCCCCTGTCGGTTTCGATTACGCGGATTTCGGGCTGATGGATATGGCCGCAGATGACGTATTGGTAGCCTTTTTCAATGGCCAGCGTAGCCGCCGTTACTTCGAAATCGTTAATGAATTTCACGGCGTTCTTGATGCTGTTTTTTATGCGTTTGGAGAGACTCATTTTCTCTCGGCCGAGCTTTACAAGTATCCAATTCATCACGCTGTTCAATAAAATCAAGCCGTCGTAGCCGATGGCACCCAACCGCGCCAACCACTTTGCATGTTGCATAGATACGTCGAATACGTCGCCATGGAATACCCATGCCCGTTTTTTGCCCATACGCAGGGAAAGTTTGTTGGTCAGCGTGAGCGAACCGAGCCGGAAGTCGGCGAACTTGCGGAGCATTTCATCGTGGTTGCCCGTGAGGTAAGTTACCGGTACATCTTCTGCTACGAATTTAAGTATTTTACGTACCACTTTCATGTGCGACTCGGGCCAGTACCGTTTGCTGAATTGCCAGATATCCACAATATCGCCATTGAGGATGATGTGTTTCGGCTTGATGCTTTTCAGGTAGCGCAAGAGCTCTTTTGCATGGCAGCCGTAGGTGCCCAAGTGCACGTCTGATATCACCACCAAGTCTACGTTCCGTTTATTCATAAGTTGAAGTAATGGTTGTTTCCAATACATAGGCCATCACTGATACAAATATGGAAAGTAAAGATTAGCCGCATGTTATCGATGTGTTAAATGTTGCCTCGAGGCGGTGCACGCGACTGCCCCCAAAGGAAAAGGGGCATCCGCCAACCGGCGGAGCCCCTTTCCTAATTTCTCAATCCGATTGATTAGTTTACCAACGAATCCAGTGAGTCGATAGCAGCATCACCGAGTGAATCGATAGAATCAGTAGTGGCTTCAACTTGCTCTTCGATCTCAGTTGTCAATGAATCAGCAGTTTGCTCACTTTCAGAAGTTGTCGTGTTGCAAGCAGCGAAAGCTACAGAAAACAACAGGCCTAAAAAACCGAATTTGAATGCATTTTTCATGTTAATTTCTTTTTTTGTGTTTAAAACAAACTTGTTTATTTAGGCCTTAATACCCAAGCCAAGCAAAAGGTAACCCAAAAAAGAAAAAAAGATTAAAAGATTACTGTATCTTGTGAACCATGATAAACCTGGAGTTTAACCGAAATGAAGATTTGAACAAGCAAGCTGCTGCTGCTTTGAGGCATCGCTTAAAAACGGTATACAAAGGGGGCGGGGCCAAGGCAGCCGAAAAGCAAAAAGCCAACGGGAAAATGTTGGCCCGGGAACGGATAGACCATTTGCTTGATGCCGATAGGCCCTGGCTAGAAATCGGTGCATTGGCGGCTGAAGGCATGTACGTAGAACATGGCGGGTGCCCTTCGGCAGGTGTGATAGCCGGCATCGGTTATGTGGCCGACCGCCAGTGCGTGGTGGTGGCCAACGACGCCACCGTGAAAGCAGGGGCATGGTTTCCCATGACCGCCAAGAAGAACCTGCGCGCGCAGGAAATTGCAATGGAAAACCGGTTGCCGATAATTTACCTCGTAGATTCCGCAGGAGTGTACCTACCCATGCAGGATGAGATATTCCCCGATAAGGAACATTTCGGCCGTATTTTCTGGAACAACGCCCGAATGAGCAGTGAAGGGATCGTCCAGTTGGCGGCTATCATGGGGCCGTGCGTGGCCGGTGGAGCCTATTTACCCATCATGAGTGACGAAGCGATGATTGTAGACGGTACCGGATCGGTGTTTTTGGCGGGCTCCTATCTCGTTAAATCGGCCATCGGAGAGTCCGTAGATAACGAAACGCTGGGCGGCGCAATTACACATTGCGAAATATCGGGCGTGACCGACTACAAACAACCGGATGATAAAACGTGTTTGGAAACCATCCGCCGGATCATGGACAAACTCGGCAAACCGAAAGATGCCGGCTTTGACCGGATAAAGGCCGCTCGTCCCAGATTGGACGAACAGGAAATCTATGGCATATTACCCGCCACGCGCGAGAAGCCCTATGACATGAACGAGATTATCCGTCGACTGGTAGATGATTCAGATTTTGAGGAATATAAGGCCGGTTACGGCCAAAGCATCATCTGCGGCCTGGGCCGTGTGGAAGGATGGGCTGTGGGTATTGTCGCCAACCAGCGGAAAGTATTGAAGAGCAAAAAAGGAGAGATGCAGTTTGGCGGCGTGATCTATTCGGACGCGGCGGATAAGGCCAGCCGTTTCATCATGAATTGCAACCAAAAGAAAATTCCCTTGGTATTTTTGCAGGATGTAACCGGTTTTATGGTGGGTAGCCGGGCCGAGCAGGGCGGCATTATCAAAGATGGGGCGAAAATGGTCAATGCCGTAGCTAATTCCGTGGTTCCGAAATTCACCATCATAATCGGTAATTCTTACGGTGCAGGTAACTACGCCATGTGCGGGAAAGCGTACGATCCTCGGCTTATCTTCGCATGGCCGTCGGCCAAGATCGCGGTAATGGGAGGTAGCCAGGCGGCCAAAACGCTGCTTCAGATCCAAACCGCATCGTTAAAGAAAGCGGGTACGGAAGTTGATACGAAACAACAGGAAGCCTTGTTGCAAACAATCGCCGAGCGGTACGACGAGCAGACTACTCCCTACTACGCAGCAGCGCGGCTTTGGGTGGACGGAATCATCGATCCGTTGGATACGCGGAAAGTTATTGCCATGGGAATTGAAGCTGCAAATCAAGCACCAATAGAAAAACCGTTTAACGTGGGGGTGATACAGACTTGATAGTTGATATGCCGATGTGTTGATTTGATGATGTGGCGATTTGCTGATTTGAAAATTCATCAGCGAGCATCCGCTCAATCCGTGTTATCCGCGTTCTATGGCATAGGCGTAAGCACTAAATATACACAACAAAAGCAATGTGATGTTTTCAAAAATTAAAAAAGTGTACCAACTGTTCAAAAGCATCGATTTCGAACAGCTGGATAAACTCTCCCGGAAGGTAGACCTGCCAAAGGTGATGGATTCGTTTTCCAAGTTGGATGAGAAACAACTCAACGGATTGATGAAGATGCTCGATGGCGGGAAGCCGAAGCGCGAGCTACCACCCATCAATGGCGACTTCTACGAGCTGCATATGCGACTGGGCGAGGAAGACCGTGCGCTGCAACTGAAAGTGCGTGATTTTATGGAGCGCGAGATACGGCCGCTGGTAAACCACTACTGGCTGCGCGACGAATTCCCATTTGAGATTATCCCGAAGTTGGCTGAACTGGATATCTGTGGCCTTACCTATGATGGCTACGGCTGTGCCGGTAAATCATCGCTGATGGAGGGGATCATTGCGATGGAGATTGCCCGTGTGGATGCATCGGTAGCCACCTTCTTCGGCGTGCAGAGCGGCTTGGCAATGGGGTCTATTTACCTTTGCGGTTCCGATGCCCAGAAACAAGAATGGCTGCCTGCCATGCAACAGATGAAGCTGATTGGCGCTTTTGGCCTTACCGAACCCGAGGTGGGGTCGGGGGCGGCAGGCGGACTTACCGTTACGGCCCGCAAAACAGAAAAGGGATGGCTGCTAAACGGCCAGAAGAAATGGATTGGGAATGCCACGTTTGCGGACGTAACCATCATCTGGGCAAAGGACGTGGCCGATGGCGAAGTGAAAGGGTTTCTGGTACGGAAGGGTACACCCGGGTTTGAAGTGGAGAAAATAAAGGGGAAGATGGCCCTGCGGATTGTGCAGAATGGCTTAATCACGATGACCGACTGTCTCGTGGCCGAAAGCGACCGCTTGCAACATGCCAACACGTTCAAAGATACCGCCAAAGTGCTGCAACTTACCCGCGCGGGCGTGGCGTGGATGGCTGTAGGTTGTGCAAGGGGTGCCTATGAGAATGCCCTCGATTATACGCGAAAGCGCAAGCAGTTCGGTAGGCCCATTGCATCATTTCAGCTGATCCAGAATCACCTTGTTGAAATGCTATCTAACCTCACAGCCATGCAGACGTTGGTATACCGCTTGTCCGAATTGCAGGACGGCGGGATGCTCCGTGACGAACATGCGTCGTTGGCAAAAGTGTTCTGCACGCTCCGTACACGCGATATCGTGAGCCAAGCACGGGAAGTGATGGGTGGCAATGGCATTTTACTAGCTTACGATGTGGCACGTTTCCTGGCCGATGCGGAAGCCATTTACTCGTACGAGGGCACGAAAGAAATCAACTCATTGATTGTAGGTAGGTCGATCACCGGTTTCAGCGCATTTGTTTAGACGCACAGCAGACATAATTCAATAAAAAGAGTTTTTTATCTTTTATTTTACTTTGTATATTTGCACCGCAATTGATTAATGGATGTTTTCAAAAACATGTGAGTATGCGATCCGTGCGATGATTTTCATCGCTAAGCGGTCTAAGGCCGGTGAAAAGGCTGGTATCAAAGAAATCAGCAAGGAGATTGATTCGCCGGAGTCGTTCATCGCCAAAATATTGCAAGATTTGAGTCGCAAAGGCTTGGTGCTTTCTACGAAGGGGCCCAATGGGGGTTTTTTCCTGGACGAGAAGCTGCTTGGTGGCTCTTTGGCAGACATTGTAAAGTCAGTGGATGGCGAGAAGATTTTCTCGGGTTGCGGGCTCGGGTTGAAGCAATGCTCTGAAGCCCAACCATGCCCCATCCACTATCAGTTCAAGATTATCCGCGAAGAAATGCGAGATATGCTCGAAGGGGCAAAACTCAGTTCATTCACGGAGCAGCTGGAAAATAAGCTGACCTTCTTGAAACGCGATTAAGGAGCACTTTTTTTTGCTCTAATAAAAGATAAAAAGGTATTAATATATTTCAGGTTGGTATGATAAAGACCTCATCATTGCTTACGGTTATTGTGGTATTATTTCCGATGCTGCTTTTTGCGCAGGGGGAGATGCGGCCGTTCAGTTTCACCTTCAATAGCACAGAAGTGATTATTTTGATTTCCCTATTGGCATTGACCGCCATTTTGCTTTTTGCGATTTGGTTGTTGCATCGTATCGAAACAATCAAGAAGGTCGCTGATCGGCGGTATACCGCCGCTGGTAAGGCAGGATACAGCCGATACATCCAACAGCTGGATAGCCGCCAGCTTGGGCGGCTCATCGCCATGATACGCAACCGGAACAAGAAAATGTTGCTCACCCTATTCCTGTCGTCCTTGACACTGTCGTCATGGGCACAACCTTCGGGTAATGGCGAAGGCGAGTCGCTGTTGGGCCAGGCAGGTATAATCATTACGATCGTATTATTACTCATACCCATTCTGGTAGGGTTTATCATTATGGTCGGCAAGGCATCACGTGTACTGAAGCGGTACCGAAAGAAGATGGACATGGCGGAGGCCGATGCGTTTGCTGCGTACCTGCGTGAAGTGGATGGGGAGCAGGCTGAACGCGAGCTGGTGGAACGGAAACAGGCGTTGGATTATCAACTAACGGATACCGAACTCTCGGGGCCGGAGGCGGCCAAAGACAAACTGGGCATCATCAAAATCAGCGAAAATTCGGGGCTTCCTTTCGTTGCCGTGAAGAAAAAAGCGCAACGGCGGCCCAACATAGATCCTAAGCTGGGTAAATTGATTGTGTGGTACCTCGTGGCCGCCACTTGTTGGCTGCTTTTCGGAACCACCGTGGGCCAATATCTGGGTATTAAATTTGTAGCCCCTGACGCCGATCAAGTCAGCTGGTTGAGTTTTGGCCGCTTGCGCCCCGTACATACCAATGCGGTATTTTGGGGCTGGGCTTCGCTGGCCATGATCGGTTTGGGGTACTATGTGGTGCCGCGCGTCAGCAACGTAGCGATAGCCAGTTTGAAGCTGGGATGGTACTCGTTTTACCTCATCAATGCAGCGGTCATACTGGGATCCCTATCGCTCATGGCAGGTATCAACAACGGCGGTGGCGAGTATCGCGAGTATATTTGGCCCATCATGTTGTTGTTCGGCGTCGGCTTGGTGCTTACGCTCATCAATTACCTTAAAACGGTAGCGAAGCGGACCACCCATGAAATTTATATCTCCAATTGGTACATCATATCCGCGGTGATTTTTGCCTTGGTCATCTCCATTGTGGCTTACGTCCCTTGGTGGCAGAAGGGGTTGGGCGAAACCATCATCCAAGGGTATTACATGCATCAAGGAGTAGGGATGTGGTTTATGTTGTTCATGCTGGGGGTGGTCTATTATTTCTTGCCCCAACAATTGAACAGGCCCATCTATTCCTATAGTTTGGGTATCTTGGCATTCTGGACGCAGATTCTTTTTTATACGCTCATCGGCACCCACCACTTTGTGTTCAGCGCCATCCCGTGGTGGCTGCAAACGGTGGCCATCGTAGGCAGTATGGGCATGGTTATTCCGGTAGTGGCCGGCACGGCCAACTTCCTGCTCACATTCAAAGGCGGCTGGTATAAAATCAAAGACAGTTATACCCTTCCGTTTTTCCTCATCGGTATCATCTTTTATTTTACCGGTTCATTGCAGGGCACGGCCGAAGCGTTCCGTTACACCAACCTGTTGTGGCACTTCACGGATTTCACCGTGGCGCACTCGCACCTCACCATGTATGGCATCATCAGTTTCTTCCTTTGGGCGGGGATCTATGCCCTCGTGCCGCGGTTAACTGGCCGGGAGGCTCCGCAGTCGACTGTAGGGGCCCATTTTTGGATGGCATTGATCGGACTCCTATTCTATACCGTTCCGTTGATGTACGGCAGCACCCTGAAGGGGTTGATGTGGATGGACGGGAAACCCTTTATCGAAAGCGTAACGCTGATGATGCCCTACTGGCTCTGGCGGGCGATAGGGGGAAGCCTGATGTGGTTGTCGCACCTGTTTTTTGCCTATAACATGTACAAAATGCTATCGGTAGACAAAGCGCTGTTAGACATCGGGGAAACGGCTATTCAACACGCCGATCAATAGGCGGACGCGCCATAATTCGGCAGTTAGGCACACAGCTTAATATTTTAGTAGGACATGGAATTTTTTAACGATCACAGAAAACTATTTACGGCGGCATTTTTGTTGTTCCTGGTGCTTACCCTATTCGTGGCTATTCTGCCTGCACTGCACAACCAACAGCAGAACGCACCCTTGCCGGGCCACGAACCATTGAGCGAGGCGGCCGAGAAGGGGAAATCCATCTTTATCGCCAACGGCTGTGTTGCCTGCCATACCCAACAGGTGCGGAATGTAGACATGGATAGGCCGTGGGGGAAACGCCCAAGTATTGCCGCCGACTATGCCGGTATTACGCGCACCGACACGTGGCGCAATACGGCGACGTTGATGGGTACCGAGCGCACCGGGCCCGACCTCACCGATGTTGGCAACCGCCAACCCAGTCTGGAATGGAACTTAGTACATCTGTTTAATCCGCGTACGGTGGTAGAAGCTTCCATTATGCCAGCCTACCCGTGGTTATTTGAGTACAAAGCCTATCCGGCGGAAGATGATGTCGTGGTGAATGTACCCGATGCATTTCTAGCGAAAGGTAAGGGCAAGGTAGTGGCTACCGAAGAAGCCTTGCAGTTGGTTGCATATCTGCAATCGCTCAAACAGGTGCCGCTGCCGGACGGACGGCCGTCGCCCGAGTTTCTTTATGCCCGCGAGGCCGCTAAAGCAACAGGCGGAGTGGAAGAAAGTGGTTTGGATGGCGGATTGCTTTATGCCACCCACTGCCAAAGCTGCCATCAAGCCAATGGCGAAGGGCTGCCCGGCGCATTCCCATCGCTGAAAGAAAGTGCCGTGGTAAACGGCGACGATTTGGAATTGTATATCGATATCATCATGAACGGCTACGATGCGCGGCCCGAATTTGCGGCCATGCCCGGTATCGGCACCATGATGGAGCTATCCGCAGCGGAAATCGCAGCCATCATCAACCATGAACGCACAAGTTGGGGGAACTCCGGGTCGACGGTGGCCGAGGGTGAAGTTAAAGAAATTATGGATTTCTTGGCGCATGGCGCCGGTGAATAACGGAAAGGATGATGAGAATGATGAGCAATAAATACGTAAAGGCGGGCGGACTCACCCTCGTGCTGGCGTTGGTGGCTGCAGTCGGCTGGGCGTGTCCGGTATGCGAAAAGCAGCAGCCGAAGGTGCTTCGCGGCGTTGCCCACGGGGCAGGGCCCGACAATAATTGGGATTACCTCATTGTGGGGGTGATAACGGTTATTGTATTGATTACATTATTTTATTCCATGAAATGGTTGGTGCGCCCCGGTGAGGATGCCCCTAGCCATATCAAACGGAGTGTTTTAGACCTTGATTGATTATGGAACGCAAGAGCAGGATACGCATTTTTCTGGACGATGATCCGCAGCCGATTGCGGAGGTCATATCGCCGGTAAACTTCGAATTGGATACCAAGAAACTGGTTGATGGACCCCATACCCTGAAGATTGTGGGGAAAGACCCCACGGGTAAAGAGGGGATCCGCATTATTCCGTTCATTGTACGCAATGGGCCGGCAATCGATGTGGAAGGGATAACCGAAGACGCTGTTGTTGATGGGATCATCCCCATCATGGTCAATGCATATGGCAAGGGCAACCAGCAGTCGTTCCTCATTGAAGGAAGTGAGACCCCCCAAAGTATACCCACATGGGTATGGGTGCTCATTATAGCATTTGCTGGCTGGGCCCTGTTTTACCTCTTCCGGTACTTTGCGATGCCGTAATTTACTTCTTTCCCTTCGGTTTATTATGCTGTTGCTGGCGCATGTATTCTTCCATGCGCTGTTGGAATTTCGATTTTTTCTTCGCTTCGGGCTTTTTCTTGTTCGCCTCGATGATGGCCAAGATTTTGTCGTCGTTCACCAGCTGGCGGATAACGAGCTGCTGTCCGAACGTGAATACTGTAGACAGGAAATAGTAGTAGTTCAATCCAGCCGGAAAGCTGTTCAGCACGAAAAGGAAAATCAACGGCATGAAATAACCGATGTATTTCATTTGCGCATTGGCGGCGCCTGAAATCGAATTGTTATACCACGTAGATAACAAGGTAGCGCACGTCATCAAGATACACATCAAGCTGATGTGGTCCATGCCGATGAGCGGCAGCGGAGAAAATGTGATGACCGAGTCATACGTAGACAAGTCTTTTACCCATAAGAAACTCTCTCCCCGCAATTCGAACAGGTTGGGGAAGAAGAAGAAAAAGGCAATAGTAAACGGCATCTGCAAAAGCATCGGGATACATCCCCCCAAAGGATTCACACCCGCCTGTTTATACAATTTCAGGTATTCCTGCTGCAGTAAGGTTGGGTTGTCTTGTCCTACTTTCTCCTTGATCTGGTCCATCTCTGGCTTAAGGACCCGCATTTTAGCCATCGATACGTACGACCGGTAAGTAAGCGGAGAGAGTACCGACTTCAACAATAAAGTAAGGATGAGGATGACCAGGCCGTAGCTCCAATTGAAGCTATCCAGAAAATTGAACACGGGAACCGTGATGAACCGGTTGATCCATTTCATCGGTCCCCAACCCATATCGATCTGCTTTTCCAGTCCATATCCGTGCGCCTTCAAGACCTTGTACTGGTTGGGCCCGAAGAAGAAGTGCATGGGATACGTGTTGATGTCCTGCCGATTGAAGTCGAGGCGGAGGTTGGCGGCAAACAACTTTACGACCGCTGCATCGGCACTCGTGTATACATTTAGTTTCCCACCGTTGAAACCATTCTCCGCAACCAATACATTTGAGAAAAAATGCTGTTTGAAAGAAATCCATTCGAGCGGCTCGGAGAGGTCCTCTTCGTCGTCTTTTGTTGTGCCTAAATGGTCTACATCGTTATCGGCATGGGCATAATATAGGGTAGACCGTTGCCGTTCGCTGTCTATGTCCTTTTCCTTTTGCGTAAGCGCAGCCTCCCAATTGAGTACCAGTTGACTTTCTGTGGGCGCTACCACGTCCTGCATGCCTTTGGTTACAATACTGAAGCCGATGGTGTGGTCATCGCCGCGTATCGAGTAGATGTAGTCGATATACTTGTCGGCCGCATAGGCCAATCGGAAAGTCACAGACGCCGAGTCCTGTCCGGCTACCTGGACGTCGTTTCCTTGCGTGGTAAAATACAGGTCATTGGTAATGATGTTTTTACCGGCCGCGGAGAAGAAAAGGCCAAACTTGTTGTGCTCGCCTTCGAACAGCATCAATGGTTGCCCATCGTATGTTTTCTCATCCTTCAGCTCGACTGATTTTATCCGGCCGCCTTTCGTGCTGATGGAGGCCTTGATGTGTTCGTTTTCGAGTGTAACGATGCGCTCATTGCCGGCGATCGCCTGGCCGAATGGCCCGTTCAGTAGGGCGGAGTCTATTTGGGGCACTGTGCTTGTTAACGCTGCCGTTCCGGTGGAGTCGGTGGTTGCGGGTGTTACATTTTCAATGCCCGCCCGTGCGCGGGCAAGCGAATCCTGCAGCTGGCGCTCGCGTTTTATTTCTTCGTCCGAAGGTTGCAATAAGTAAAATGAACCTGCAATGATGACAAAGATTAAAACCAGGCCCGTCAGTGTATTTCTATCCATTTCTTAATCTGCGCTGTTCGCTATTTCTGTTTTGCTGCTTTGCTATAGGTCAAAGAAGCGGCTACAAAGCTAACAAAAAGTGGGTGAGGATTTGCAACCGTCGACTTTAATTCTGGGTGGAACTGCCCGGCCACGAAAAAAGGATGGTTTTTGAGCTCCACGATTTCCACCAGGTT
>CAZTJY010000053.1:0-25319 GCA_964613725.1 uncultured Parapedobacter sp.
GATTAATTTCATGGCAAATTACGGCCGGGGCCTGGTGTGTGTGCCGCTTACCGAGGAGCGATGCAAAGCACTCGACCTGAACCTCATGGTGGGCAACAACACGGCTGTTTATGAAACGAATTTCACGGTATCGGTCGACTTGCAAGGTTATGGCTGTACAACTGGAATTTCCGCGTCGGACCGTTCGAAAACCATCAAGGCACTTATCAATCCCAATATCAAACCGGAAGAGTTTGGCCGCCCCGGCCATATCTTTCCGTTGATTGCGAAAGACGGCGGCGTACTCCGCCGTGCTGGTCACACCGAAGCAGCTGTCGATCTCGCCAGGCTCGCAGGATTCGAGTCGGCAGGGGTTTTGGTCGAAATACTCAAAGATGATGGCGAAATGGCTCGATTGCCCGATCTGATTGAAGTCGCCAAGCGATTCGATTTGAAAATCATTTCCATTCAGGACCTCATCGAATACCGCCTCACCAAGGATTCATTAATCACCCGGGAAGTTTCCGTTAACTTACCTACGCAATGGGGGCAGTTCAACCTTACCGCATACACACAAAAGAACACCGGCGAGCAGCATGTGGCGCTTTACAAGGGCGAATGGGTGCCTGACGAACCTATTCTCGTGCGCGTACACAGTTCATGCGTAACGGGCGATATTTTTGGGTCATGCCGGTGTGACTGCGGACCCCAGTTGCACCGTGCTATGCAGATGATTGAAGAAGAAGGCAAAGGCGTAGTCGTTTACATGAATCAAGAAGGTCGGGGCATTGGGTTGATCAACAAGTTACATGCGTATAACTTACAGGAAAACGGGCTGGACACAGTAGATGCCAACTTGGAATTAGGCTTCAAACCCGATCATCGTGACTATGGCATCGGTGCCCAGATATTGAGGGACCTGGGGGTTACCAAAATGCGTTTGATGAGCAACAACCCTACCAAACGTGCTGGGCTTGTGGGCTATGGGCTGGAGATCGTGGAAAATGTCCCCATTGAGATTGCCGCCAATCCCTATAATGAGCAGTATCTCCGAGCGAAACGGGATCGGATGGGGCATACGATTATGCGAGGTCCCCGCTCATGATTTGGCGGTAAATATAACGAAATGCTAAAAACAAGCAGCTGAGCATAACCCCAACGGCAAAACCCGAGAATAGGGCCGTCGTAATACTCATCTTGTCGTCGGCCAAGGGCAGTATTGGCTTATCCAGTACTTGGATTATCGGTTTCTCATTGCGCAAGGTGATTTTGGCCAGCTCTTGGTTTTTTACAAGTTCCGTCAGGATGGCAGTATTGGCCTGCACATCAACCGTCCGCTTCTGGGAGTTCACCCGCAAACGCTGAAATGCCGGATTCGGGTTCGGGTTGGCATCAATCGCCGCCGCCACCCCACCAATGGCCGCATCCAGCTCAAGGCGTACCGAGTCTACCTGCCGCGTGAGCACAGCAAGGTTTTCTGCCGCCTTCTGTGTCCTCGTTTGGATATAGAAATCCGAAGCATTTTTAATAAGGGTCTCAACAAACACCTTGGAAAACGATTCGTCCGGCGTTTCCATTTCCACCGCTATGATATTATATTTCTTATCCGGCTTTTCGACAACCAAGTCGTGCTTCAATATCGACTTATAAAACTGGGCCATCAGGCTATCTTGGAGGTAAACCCCTACGGTATCCGCAAACCGGATATCTTTCAAGTGCGGTTTATTCTTCCATTTTTCCCGCAAACCGTTATATTCGATATACCGGCTGACCAACATATCCGTTTCGCCTCCCCAATCTACCTCGGTAAGCAATGTCTGGTCAATCATCGACCGGGATTTCAGGAACGCAATGATATTATCGCCCTGGAAAAAACCCCTGGAACCACTTATTCCCCCGATGCTGAATCCCAGCTGCTCGGCTATGCTGGCTGCGGCACTCAAACTCCCGCCACCGGCACTCTGCTCCTCCAGGATAAAGCTCAGCTTGGCTGTATATTGGGTCTTTTTGGTGAGCGAATAAACTAAAACCAAAGCACCGCATACCAGTCCGACAGCCCCTATCAGCAGCCACTTTCCCAACAAGTAGCGAACCAACCCGTTGACTTTGGCAATCAGCTCTTTCAAGCTGATGTAATCACCTTGACCCTGTGAAACTTTCGATTGTTTATTTTCATTCATTTTCAAATAGCCAGTCCGGTAATCCTAGCGGAATATGGTTACGATGATTGCGGCCAGCGAAGCAATACCCGTCCCGAAGCCCAACCATTGCTGTGCGCCAACCGGCACCTTCAGTTCCTTCTGCGGCACAAATATCTCCGCTCCCGGTTTAATCGGCGGGTAATTGTTGAAAAACAAAAAACGGTTGGTGCTTTTGACAGATCCGTTGGCATACAGCACATAGGCACTTTTCTTCAGTGCACGTGACGAAAATCCACCTGCCTGCGAAATATATTGCTTGAACCCTTTCGAGGGCGAGTAAACCGCAGTGGATGGTGCCAGCACCTCGCCCGAAATCTTTACGGTCTGCAGTTCTTTCGGCACGTATATCACATCGCCGTCTTGCAGAATCAGGTCACCCCGATAGCCCGGATTAAGGATGATGCGTTCGAGGTTTATCCCCACCAGACTATTCCCCGTACTCTTGTCGAGGTTCAGTTGGTTGAAAGCCGATGCGTCGCTTTGCAGCTGCCGCAAAGCTAGCAAGCGGCTATCCTCCGCTTGCTTCCGTTGTTCGCGTTCAGCTACCTCCGTTTTGGCTTCGCCCCCCCTCTTGCCTGTATCCGGTAGCCCATCGCGCTTCAATGACGCGCCATCCACGTAAGCAAGCGGTGTAAGCCCGCCAGCGCGCTTTATCAAATCCGAGATACGTTCATCCTTCCGGTGGATTGTATAGAGCCCCGGATAAAGCACTTCACCTACAATACGCACCATCTTCTGTGTTTCATAGCCGGTAGACGTGCGCACCACCACCCGGTCAAAGGGCATCAATACAAAATCACCGTCATCTTTACTCAATCCTTTATCGATATCCACTTGGAATACCTCAGCAATATGGGCAGATTGCGACATCGCATCCGCGTTCGCCGTCCGCCGTGATATCTCGATGCGGCTGCTCGAAGCACTCTCGCGGAACCCTCCCGCCTGCATGATCAGGTCGCTGAGGGTCATCCCTTCCGCAAAGGGGAAGGGGCCGGGCGACCGCACCTCGCCGTCGATATCTACTGTATACGCTTCGCGCAGGTCGAAAATCGATGAAATACTTACAATATCCTCCCGTTTTAATTCGATGTCGGGCGCCGTACCCGCCAAAACAGCTGCCACATCAAACGATAGCTGCTCCCGTTGCAGGTCATCTTTCAACCGCAGAATATTGCCCCTGTTCAAAAAAGCGTCTTCTTTCAATCCTTCCGCCTTTTTTATCAACATCGAAACCGTCAGCCCGGGACTCATTTCATAGTCGCCTGGGCGGAACACAGCGCCTTCAATGATTACCCTGTTTTCAAACCGGGCCAAAATACGGTCTACCACATAGCTATCCCCGCCATCAGGCTCGTAGTGGGCATACTGGCTGCTCAACAGGTCTTCTATCCGTTGCTCGGTGTCTGTCCGCTTCGTTACTTTTACCCTGGCCTTATAAGCATCTTCTGTAAACCCGCCGGCGTATTCCAATAGTTTGCCAAACGTTTCGCCCGCTTTCAGCTCGAATATAGCTGGCCGTTTTACTTCACCGTATACCGTTACTCTATTTTCGTATGGTGGCACCATCAATACGTCTTGGTCTTCCAGCCGGACGTTATTGCTGAAGTTGCCCGAGATCAAAAAATCGTAGATATCAAACCTGGCTATTTCCTTTCCGCCACGGATCAGCATGATGTTGCGGAATGAACCGTTTTCAGATGGCCCTCCCGAATGATAAAGCGCGTTGAACACCGTAGCCAATGAGGGCAGCGTGTATGTGCCGGGCTTCACCACCTCACCCGTGAGTACGATATTGATGCTCCGGATATTACCTAGAGTTACAGAAGCCTTCGTGCTTCCAGTCCGAATCGCCGGATATATCTTCATTAGTTCGTTGGTTATCCGGGCGCTAGCCCGCTCTATGGTCATTCCCGCCACCGCCACCACTCCGACCAGCGGGATATTGATGGTCCCTTCCGGGGTAACATCTAATGAGTGCTTCTCTTCCGACCTGCCATAAATATCAATCAATAGCTGGTCGCCGGGGCCAACCACATAGTTTTTCGGTGTTGCCAGCCGGAGATTAGGTTCAAACAACGGTGTGGATCCCTGGAATAGCGCGGCACCAAAAACATGTAGCCCATTATCACCCCCGCCGGGGGTATCCCGTTGCTCTGGCCCCGAAATCACGGAATCTACAAGCTGGCGTTCAGGTCGATTCTCCAACGGGCGGTTCCCCTCTTGTATCGAAGAATCAGATAATGTTTGAAGCCCAGCTATCCGTGTACGTAGTTTTTCAATCTCCGATGCAGACATCCCACGTTGCCTGGCCATCTGCGTGATATCCACTTCTGATAAGCCCATAGACTCCGCCTGCCGCATATAAACCAAAATCTGTTCGTCGGATAAATCGTCAACACGCACTTGCGAAAGATCGTTGCCGACAATAGTTTGGCCCAAAACTTGATAACTATTACAGATATTACAACTTATGGTGAGAAACAACACTATACCAATGAAATGATAACGTCTGAGCTTCATTTATCAAAATATATTTTTAACATCTTCAATTTGCCGATCCACCGAATCAGCAAGTTATAAGATTTAACGCAAAGAAACTACTTCTTTTTGTTTTTGTAGCAAGAATAAGTGAAAATTAAAAATGCAGCCACCGCAAATACACCTCTTTAAGAGAAGTTAAAGGAGGCTGGACCGAAAAATTAATCTAGTTTTGTCCGATAAGATGAGCAATCCCATAACGTCTCTTTTTTTATTATTAGCAGCATCGTCAATAGGCCTGCAAGCGTATTGCCAAGTGGTGCCAGTAGGCACCACAGCCGTGGAAGATTGGTATAGAAAAGCCCAGCTACTAGGGCGCATCGATTCCAATATTTCATTCAACATCAGGCCATTAACAGCCCAGGCACTAAAGAGAGACAACCTCTACAATCCGACAGACACCACTTATACGGCCAAAGACATTTATTTCCAGTGGATACCCGTAACCGTCGGTCTCCAATATAACAGTTCCTTTCCCACCGGACGCAACGACGGGCCCATCATCCCAGCTGTGGGCGCGCAAACCTATCTGAGCGCCGGGTTTGCCGCATCATACAAATTCATCAGCGTACAACTGAGGCCAGAACACATATGGGCGGCCAATGGCGATTTTCAAGGATTCAACAGCGAAGAACGCCGGCATTGGCAGGAGTGGTACCGCCTCCGCGGAAACTCGATCGATCTTCCCGAACGCTTTGGCACCGGCCCGTACACCAAGCTGCTTCCGGGTCAAAGCAGCATCCGGTTCAATTTCCACCCCATCTCCATCGGCCTCTCTACCGAAAACCTCTGGTGGGGACCCGGCGTCCACAACTCGCTGATGATGACCAATACCGCTCCCGGTTTTGCACACATTTCCATAAACACCACCCGTCCCATCAGCACAGGTATCGGCAGCTTTGAAGGCCAGTTAATCGGCGGAAGATTAGAGTCTTCAGGCTTTCTGCCAAACTACAATGAAAGCAAGCAGGAGTACCGACAAGCGTTTTACCAGCTCAAACCCGATGACTGGCGCTACCTATCCGCTTTGGTCATTTCCTATCAACCCAAATGGCTCCCTGGTTTGAGTGTCGGCGGTACGCGAGCCATCAATACATATGCCAGTGACATCGGAAACAACTTCTTTCAATGGTTGCCGGTATTTTCATTGAAATCTGCCAAATCCGAATATCTCAACGACCCTGAAAACCCGCTGGCCCGAGACCAACTATTCTCGCTATTTACCCGCTGGGTAATCCCCCACGAAAATGCAGAAGTCTATTTCGAGTTCGGAAGAAATGACAATAGCTGGGACATGCGCGACTTCATCGTTCAGTTAGAACACTCCCGCGCATACATCCTTGGCTTCCGGAAGCTCGTCCCGCTGCAGCCCGACGGCCAAATGCTCGATATCGGCATAGAGATCACACAAACCGAAAACGGCAAGACAGCCATAAGCCGGCCGGCCGGCACCTGGTATCGACATAGCGGGGTAAAACACGGCTATACCCACATGGGGCAGCCACTCGGTGCAGGCATCAACCTGGGCGGCAATCTGCAGACCCTACAGGTAAGCTGGTTCAAAGAATTAAAAAAATTAGGCTTCCGGTTCGAACGCGAAGCCCACAACAACGACCTTTTCTACCAGATGAACATGGGCGACTTAAGGCGCAATTGGGTCGACCTGTCCGGCCAACTTTTTGCAGAGTGGGATTACCGTAATTTCATTTTCAGCGGCAACATGCAGCTCACCCGCGCACTAAACTACCAGTATGAACTGGAAGAAAACCAAACGGAGATGGGAAATTTCTGGAACTTCATCCGTCAGGACAGACACAATTTCTTTATAAACATCGGCGCGATGTATCGCTTCTAAAAGATGGACATGAACACAAAGGCAATTCCATACATCACATTACTGATCTATACCCTTATAGGGATACAGCTGCCATGCAGCATCGCCCAGAGTCTACCGGTAGGCACGCCAGTACTCGAAGACAGCTACCGCCGCGCCCAACTGCTCGGCAAACTAGATTCGTCCATCTCATTCTCGGTGAGGCCGCTCCATAAGAACGCCCTTTTAGAATCCGGCACCGACGGCAACGACCAAGCGTTTGCACAAAACAACTTATACAGCAGTCCAAGCGGGTTGAATATCGAAGTCCTGCCCATTATGTGGCAGCACCAGATCACCACCGGGTTTCCCTACGGCTGGAACGACGGGTCGATGATCCCCAACGTAGGTTACCAAACCCAGTTCAGTGCAGGCATATATGCCGAATATAAATTTCTGAGTATCCAGCTGCGCCCCGAATTCGTTTACGCCCAAAACCGGTACTACCTCGGTTTTGACGGCAAAACCAAGCCCTCCTGGCAAGCCTGGTACGAGTTTTATAACAACATCGATATGCCAGAGCACTTCGGAGAAGGCGGTTACACCAAACTGTTCGCAGGGCAAAGCAGCATCCGCTTCAATTACAAAGCACTTTCGGCAGGTATTTCCACAGAAAACATCTGGTGGGGCCCCGGTATACGCAACTCGCTGCTCATGAGCAATACCGCCCCCGGGTTCCTGCACGCTACAATTAACACTACCCGTCCCATCCGGTCAAATATCGGCTCTTTCGAAGGGCAGTTCATCGTAGGCAAATTAAACGAATCTGGCTTCACCCCCACCCGTCAGGGATTTGCAGCACATTACGACGAATACTACATACCCAAACCCGAAACATGGCGTTATATATCCGGGCTCACCATCGCATGGCAGCCCAAATGGGTGTCTGGATTATCCGTAGGGTTTGCCCAGAGCTTTATCGTAAACAGAAGCGACCAAGGCAAGGAGCTGGCCGACTACCTGGCATTACCGTTCATGGGGTATCAATCAAGATACAACAGGGACGATCCAAGTAAAACAGGAACCAGCGAACAGCTCAAAAAGCGCGATGCCTATATTTCGTTTTTCGGCCGCTGGATGATGCCCAAAGGCAACGCCGAAATATACTTCGAGTACGGACGCAACGACCTCCCTTGGGATAACCGCGATTTCATGGTTCAAATAGAACATTCAAGGGCATACACCGTAGGCTTCCGAAAGCTGGTGCCCATAAACCGCGAAAGCGAGTTTATACAACTGGCCCTGGAAGCCACCCAAACAGAAAGCTCAAGGACCAAACAAGTCCGCACCAGCCCAACCTGGTATATCAATAACACAGTCCGGCATGGCTACACCCACCGCGGGCAGCTATTAGGTGCCGGTATAGGCCCCGGCAGCAATATGCAATCCCTTGGTGTAAGCTGGGTACGCGGTGTCAAGCAGCTGGGCATCCAGGCCGAAAGACTGGTGCGCCTCAACGATTTTTATCACCGAGCCAGCGGCGACATCCGGCGCAACTGGGTAGATTTGGGAATCTCAGCAGTTGCCGAGTGGGATATAGGCCGCTTCATCGTTATGGGCAAACTGAATCACGTACACGCTTACAATTACCAATATGAGTTGATCGAAAAAACCAATCAACAGTCTAAATATGATTTTTGGAGGTTCACCCCGGTAGACAATAGAGGCTTCCAGCTGCAATTGGGCACTATGTACCGGTTTTAGAGCCACGGTAACATAGCCCGAGCCCGTCACGGCAAGCGTTCAAAACCGCCTTTCTATGTTTGCCACGGTAAAGCAGCAACTTCCGTACATTACCCAAAAGGGTAACGCAAAGCGCAACAACACGTTGAACACCACGGAAATTTTTCCAGATAAAATAAATACGGTTCCGGTTGAAATAATAAGTAAACAACGGCGAGCCGATACCGCCCGTGGTGCTACTCTCTTTATGAAAAACCACCAATTGCGGCATGTAGAAAATCTGGTATTCGCATCGACCGGCTCTAAAAACAAAATCGGTATCTTCAAAATAGATAAAATATGCCGGGTCCAGCAACCCTACCTCCTCAAAGAGACGATTAGCAATCAGCATAAACGTGGTAGGCGCATAATCAACATACCCGGGCACATCATAGTCCGGCCTATCATCATCACACGTGCCAATATGTGCGGTGTATCCCCGCCATTTTAAAAACTTTCCGCCGGCCATCCAGATTTTCCGCGAATCAAAAAACAGGATTTTAGGCACAATCATCACTTCATTATTCTGCTCGGCCTGCTCATAAATCCGGGCCAACAGATCGGCTTGCTCAAATTCTATATCATTGTTCAATAAAATAGAATAACGGTTGCCGTCACGGATGCTGAGTTCTATCCCCTGATTGTTGCCCTGAGCCGCTCCACGGTTCCTGTCATTAGGAACGTAAGTAAGTTTTTCAATCGGGTGCTCCCGGGCCAAGCTATCAATAAGACGCTTGGTATCCGCCGTGGGCGTATTATCAATCAAATACAGGTGGTACCCATCAAATTGCTGCCGGCTCAAACTTTTAAAAAAGCCCGGCAACAAATCATCACTATGATACAGCACCGTCACCAAACCAATTTTAGCACAATCTCTATTCTGGTTCATGAGCATCTATTTGCCGGTCATTATCAATCTGATGGCTTGCAGATAATGCTGGATTATTCCGTCCATATCACATTCCCTGAGCATTTTCTCTCTGCCCCGTTTACCCATCGCCACCCGCTCAGATGACCTGAGTTGAATAAACGCCGCCATACGTTCAGCCAAACTGCCGGCATTCCTCGCCTCGCAGAGAAAGCCGGTCACCCCATCCTCAACCAGCTCCCTGCAACCCGCAATGTCGGATGCAATCAGCGGTAGCCCCATTGCCGCCGCTTCCATCAGCGTAGTAGACATCCCCTCGCGGTAGGAGGGCAACACCACGCAGTCGTGATCCTGCAATACTAGCCGTACGTCGGGTGCCGAGCCAAGGTATTGCACCACGCCCCGGCGCTCCCATGCAGCCACGGTAGCCTCATCCACGGCACTGGGGTTTCCCACATTCAAATAACCCAGTATAGAAAATCCGGCTTCCGGGTACCGCGCCTTAATCTGAGCAGCAGCAGCTACATATTCACGTATCCCCTTATCGTACAACAACCTACCCACAAAAATAAACTTCACAGCAACGTCTTCGCCGCCCCTCTTGGCAGCTTCATACTGTCCGGGGTTGAAGTACGTTTTAGCATCAATACCCTCACCATGGATCAATACCGCTTTCTCCAACGGCACAATACCGCGGTGCTCGACAAAAACCCGCCGATCGTCCTCATTTAAAAACCACACCTGTGCCGCGCTTTTCAGGGCCTTCCGGTACAGCGTATCCGTAATCCGTGATAACAGCCCACCTTTGATAAACGTATAACCCAGGCCCGTGATCACCGCAATGCAGGGAATACCCAAACTAGCCGCTGCCTTCGTTGCATAGATATTCGGTTTGATAGTATAGTGGATGGCCAAATCCGGTTGCCACCTTTTATAAATACGTCTGAATTCGTGATAGAGCTGATAGTCGTGCCACGGGTTCTTACCCTGCTGTTGGAGTCCGGTAAGTGGCTCATAAATCAAACCATTAGCTTCAAAAGCAGCACTTTCATCATCCCGAGGTGCCACTACGATAACACGGTAACCTTCGGCCCGCAGTCGGATAAGCAGGGGTAGCCTGAATTTGACAAAACTCCAGGACGTGTTGGATACCAATACAACCGTTCTATTCACTGTGGTGCCCCTTTGTATGAATCGCTTTAATCAATGAATCCTTAAACAATGGCCGTTCCCGGAATGTACCGAATGCCGCTTGTGAGATACGTGCGCATTTCTCCATATCAACGACGGTGGCCAATACCCCCTGCATTGCGTTCTCCCATGCTTCATCAGATGAGTGATCTACAAAAACCGCCGACTCCCCATCGGTTGCATAGTGCGGTATTTCGCCCACGGGCGTCACTATACACACCTTCCCGGCCTGCATGGCTTCTACCACACTCATAGCCATACCCTCTGCATTACTGAGTTGCAAATAAAAAGGATAGTTGCTAGCCGTGAGAAGCGCCGACTTAGCGGAGGGCAATAACTCCCCTTTCCATTCAATATATGGATCCATATTTTCTTTTTTAACCAGTTCGGCGACATTCTCCGCATCGCCATCATCGCGCCCATAGATATCCAAGCGGGCATCCACCCCCTGTTTTCTTAACCATGCAACCAAGCGTACCGCTGCCTGCAGATTCTTGACCGGATGTAAGCGCCCAATGAAGACAAAGTGCTTTTGCCCGAAATCATAATCCGGAACATCCTGCGGGGTGGCGGCAGTCAAAAACGAAATCACCGGTACCGGCTTGTCCGTTACCTTACCAACCTTTAAAACAAAATCGCACGCAGATACCGAATCCACGAATACCGCATCGGCCATGCGCATCGCCCACACGGAAGCACACCGATCAAATTTATGGAAGAAAATAGAGCTGTGAATAAATGGGAAATAGCAAATACTGTTGTTCAACCTTTTTACCAGGCAACCCGCCAGGCAACTCCGCCAAAGCGAACAGATCAAATAGTCGGGTTTAAACACCAGTATCCGGGTTGCCAGTAGCGGTATATACAATGGATATAGAAAAAGCGGGATATTGAGAAAAACCAGCCGCTTTTTGAGTGGCTCCGGAATGGTATCGACTAGCGCTCGACTGCCGCTATGCAAGATGTACACCCGCAAATCAAACGCCTTAGCTAAATGCGGCAACGCCGACAGAAATGCTACTTCAGCACCCCCAATGGCAATTTCATGAAGAACATAAGCTAGCTTCGCTTTCCGGGCCATACGTATTTATCCTTGCCAAAGATAGCGAATTATGCCTATTGGCCTACAAATCCGCGAGCCCAAGTGTTAATTTACTTTTCCAATCAGGCCGATGTATTTTGCTCGAACTTAAAGATGCTATAATCCATGTATCTATTTTCGGTTACGTAATCGTAAAAGCGCGTATTATCATTTATATCGTCGAAGAGCACCAACGCATCTTTTGCCAACTTACCTTTTACCGCTTCCACTGCATATTTCCAACGTATGACTTTTCGCTGTCATAATGAAAAATATCAATGGTTGTTACCTCATCGAGAATTTTAGGAAGATCTCTTTATTCCCTTCAAGATATAAGTTCCAGTTCGCTTTCCGAGCCATAAACGCTACCTTTGCACTAACCATGATAACTAAACGTTTACGATTTTATTTTCCGCTTCTATCGCTCGCTGTCTATCTCGGATTTCTCCTGACGTCTTGTAGGAAAGATACGCCGTTCCCTACGGTGGACGAGCCGCTTTTTGTACTCAAAACGTCCCAAAACCCCGAAACATTAAAGGAAGACATCGAATTCTACACCTACAACAACGGGGCTACATTAGCCCGTGTCCCTTTTGATAGCAGGGACCGCCTGTTTACCGTCAGCATCCATGCGCCAAAAGACACGTATGTGCTGATTGATGGTGAGCAACAGACGGCTACCCAAGTGGAATTGGCCATCAGCGAGCCATTCACCTGCGCGGTGATCGACAAGGATGGCAATCAGACAGCCTATCACCTGCAGCTGATACCAGACACGGGGCTCCCCATCTTTTGGGTAGAAACAGATGGCGGCGCAGCCATAACGTCAAAAGAAGACTATATCGATGCTATCCTCGCGATTGATCCGGGCATGGAATACGAACAGCAACAGCGCGAAATCGAATTGGAAATCCGGGGCCGCGGCAATTCAACCTGGGGCATGCCGAAGAAACCCTATCGGCTCAAGTTCAAAAAAAAGACCGATTTATTGGGGTTTCCGGCCACCAAAAACTGGGTGCTGCTCGCTAACTATGCAGACAAAACATTGCTCCGGAATTATGTAGCTTTCGAATTAGGCAACCAACTGATGGATGGATTCACTCCCCGAACAGCCTTCGTGGAAGTATATATCAATGGCGACTACCATGGATTATACCACCTCACCGACCAAATACGGGTAGAAGAAAGCAGGGTGGATATCGATGAGCTGGAAGAAACAGACCAAGACCCACAGGTCATTACCGGTGGTTATCTACTCGAAATAGACGAGCGGCTGGATGAAGACTACTGGTTTATATCGGGTGTACTCGAATTTCCAATCACGTTCAAAAGCCCGGAAGAACCAACAGTGCTACAAACGGAGTATATCACCTCATATATCCGCGAATTCGAGGAAATCATCGACTCCAAAGATATCGGTAGCCGCACCGAAGAATATGAACAATACATCGATGTGCGTTCATTTATCGATTATTACCTGATCAGCGAAATCCTCAGAAACAACGATACGGGCATCGGGACGAGTATTTTCATTACCAAACCCCGAAATGGAAAACTGGTAATGGGTCCGTTATGGGATTTCGACATCGCTGCCGGCAATATCAATTACCACGGCAACTACGCCCCCGAGGGCTGGTGGATTAAGACCGTAAACCGGTGGTACGTCAGGCTATTCAATGACAAGAATTTCGAAACCGCGGTAAAAACACGCTGGAACGAAATAGCTCCTAACCTGTTGTCTGATATGACGGCGAAAATCGATGAAGCTGCCTTCGCCCGCCTCGACAAAGCGCAGGTCCATAACTTTGAGCGCTGGCCCATACTCAACGAATGGGTATGGCCCAATGCGGTAGTCAAAGGGTCTTACGAGGGTGAGGTGGAGTATTTAAAAGAATGGCTCGCCACGCGGGTTGCCTGGATGGACAGCGAAATCAAAAAATGGTAACCTACGCTGCAGGCTCGGCCTCTTGCTGAAGCACGCCGAGCCAAAACACCAGAAACAAGAAAACGTTCACATCGGCCAGCGCTTTCAGGTTGAGCAACAGCACATAACCCAGTGAAACTAATAACAGGAACGCGACATGCCTGTCGCGGTATAGCCAATGGATGCGCCAGGCCAGAAAAAACTGGATGACGAAAAATGTCACCATCCCCACCAAGCCGAAATAATAGATCATACGCAAATAACCCACATCGGTATCCATATAAAACCCGTCGGGCACATTGAAAATGCCATCGCCAACCAGCCACGTACGCCAGTTATCGGGCCAGAGGTACATCGTCAAGAGGTGGTCTGTAGACTGTGTAGCCAACTCATCGCCCTGGTCCAGATTGATGTATAGCTCCAACGCATACCGAATGACATCGCTATTCCATGCATCCGGGAATACGTAATTCAGCAAGGCAATACCCAACACCAAAGCTCCCACCATTACCGACACAAAAATCACATTACGCCGCAGCGCCGCTAACGACACCACCGGATTCAGGCGCTCAGGCCAAAAAAGGTAAACCCCGCCAATAAGTGCACCCACTAACGTGGTGCGGGCAATGAATAAACCGGTGATGGTGATAAACAAGAATAATAAGACCAGCCAAAAACCCCGCCACCCCCTTTGTTCCTTGCGCAGCAGGTAAGCCAGTAGAATCAGCGCGTAGCCCGACAAAAGTCCCCCCATGAAGAACGTCTGGATGCCCCAACCGTAAAAACGGAATGCCATGTCCAGGTATTCTTCCAGTTTTGTCTGCGCTAGCTCGTCGTAATTCTGCACCGCAATCATGAAATCCTGCAAGGGCGGTACGAAAAACATCACGAGCGCAAACAGATTGTTTAATGCAACGGCATACACCAACATGGCAAACAACTTCCCGATTCCGAAATCATGGATCAGCCGGACAGAAAGCAACACCAATAAATAAGCCGCAAAGAGGTGGAGCACCTGCTGCGCCGCATACTGGACAAACCAAAGGTCTACGGTGCGGTTGACAATCATCGTGAGCGCGGAAGGCACCAGCAAAAGGCCAAAAACACCCAGAATAGTAACCGCCGACTTACTGATGCGGAGCGGATGGAGCATCAAGGTGGCAACGGCAAGCCCTACAACACCAAACAGGATGCGCGTGCGGAGGAAATAGGGCAACGGCGCAAATGAAATATTGAAGATATACAAAAAGTAAAGCAGGAACAGCCACGGGGTATGGAATGCACCTCTCGCTAATTTCATCTTCAATTTCCTTTTGGTTTCATCAAATAACCGGCCCGCAGGGCGAGCGTATCCCATACACCATACCAGAACAAGACGCTGCAAAGCTGCCGTATAAGCTGCAGCCCCCCGATATGCCGCCACCGGTAAACGATCAACTTAAGAAAAATCTTTCCGGTAATACGTCGTGCGGCCACCTTATCCGTGTATGCACTGTGGTCCATCGCCCCTTGTAAACCATAAAGGTACATTTTTATTTCATCAACCGGATATTCGTCCAAATCCAAGGTTTGCATCCGGTCGGTAAGCGAAAGCAGGTAATGCAAATCCAACTGCCGCGGGGTGGGTTGGAAACCGGCTGCCGCCAAGTTGGCCCGTTGCACGCACGTAATCGCGCCCTTGCGTATGGCCGCACGTTCGGGAGCCTCTGCACGCGCGGTCTCATTATTGCCTGATACGCGGTAGCGGAGTAGGAATAGCGGCAAATTGACCGCCCTATGCTGCCGGATTATCCGGCTGAATAAGTCGTAATCTTCCACGGCGTGCGGCATTTCGTCATACCGGTAGCCGCCGTTCCGCAACACCGATTTGCGTAACATCGCACCGGGGTGCGAAATAGGGCTATTGAAAAGCATCTCCACCCGGATCGTAGCGTAAGCCAACGGGAAATAATGACGGTGGGTACGGCCGTTGGTGTAAAATACCTCAACCCCACAACCGCATAGCGCAACATCCGGGTGGCCATCCATAAGCGTTACCTGCCGCTGCAGCCGATCAGGAAGACAGATGTCATCCTGGTCCATCCGCGCAATCAGCTCCCCCCGGGCCATATCCATCCCTTTGTTGAGCGTGGCCGCCAACCCCATATTCCGCTCGTTACGTACCACCACCATCCGGCTATCGGGTAGCCCGCCCAACACCGCCATACCGTTATCCGACGAACAATCGTCGATAACCAGCAACTCAAAATCAGTAAATGACTGCCCAAGGATACTCAACACTGCTTCGCGCAAGGTCGGCGCACCGTTATAAACGGGCAGCAGTACGGTTACTTTCGGGTTATTCTTCGTGTCCATGGTCGGTAGCGGGTAAAAAAATATCGTTGAATACGGTGATGAAGTTGCGCAATGACATCCGCTCTGCTGTTCGGCGTGCGCTAATCTGCATCGCCTGCAAACGGCGCCGATCGGAAGCCAGTGTTTGGAGCGCTTCCACAAACGCGGCCGTATCCCCGCACCAAATGCTGTTCGACGGATCGCCGTAGTCTTCAATGGAGCCCACATGGGATGCCACCTGCGCTAATCCGACAGCTAGTGTGCCGGTAATCGCGTTGCTCCCCACCGTATCATAAAAAACCGATAGGTTTACGTGGCAGCGCTGCATCAGCGCCAGCAGTTCTGCCTCCCTTAAATAACCGTAGCTGGTTACATGGGCAAGGTCTTCCAGCTGCGGGTACCGGTGCCGGCCCGTACAGACGTGAAAGTCGACCGAATCGCCGGTCTCCGAAATGATTTCTGCCAGCTGGTCGAGATTACGCTTTATTGCGCCAAGAAACAGTACCTGCAAACGGCGGGAGCCTTCTTCACGCGGGTTATCCGACGGGCGGTAGTACTCGGTGTCCGCATAATGGTATGTACAGACAATTTCGCCCGAATACCCCACGGTATGCTGCAGGAAATTGTATAGGGAGCTTCCGAAAACCAGTACCCTGTCGAGCCATCCCAACCTACGCCTGATCGCATCCGGGCTACCATACAACTCCAGCAACTGCGCGCCTCCCAGATGGACAAAGCCACTGAACGTGTGGCGCACCTTCCACCGCCGCAACAGACGCACGATGGTATCCTGAAATCCGAAATCACCGGAGAGGTATTCGAAAAACACCACCTGGTCGCCCGGCTTCAGTACCAACCGCAGGTATACGGCAAGGAACCGCGAGTAAAACCACGCCGGAATCCAGCCGCCCTTGTACTGCTGGTCGGGGTGCCTGATGCATTTGATGCGGCTATCGGATGCTGCAAGTGTACGGGCAAGGTGGGCCATCCCGGCATGGTTGCCACTGGTATGCCGGTAGTCGTAATATAATATGAAAACATTAGCCATGGCTGTCCGTTACTTTCGTTTGCCTCGCAAATAGCAATAACCCCGACTGCACCAACTCCCGCACCAGCGGATTCTTCCAGACGAAATGCTGCACCAAAAAATAAGTGGCACCGCCAACCACAACCATCACAACGGTCTCTATCCACATGGAAACTGAGACATACTGCAAGAGCCCGTATAGCAGCAACATCGGCAATACAGCCAGCACCGCATCCGCGACAGCCACCCACCGTGGCTGAAACGGAAATTTCCTCAATGCAAACATAGCTAGCAAAACGCATACGACAACCTCGGTAAGCACATTTGCCACTGCTGAACCGGTAGCCTGAAGCCACGGTATCAGCAGGAAATTACCAACCAGACTGACGGCCATGCCCACCAGTGCGGCACGTAGGAACAACGATTCATTGTTTGTGGTATTCAGCACCTGCATACCAAAAACATTGCTCAAACCAACGGCCAGGATCGTCGGTGCCAGAAAACGGAGCGCCACGGCCGCAGGCTCGAAACCGTTGCCCGCGAAAAGCGATATGGCGTTGGGCGCCACCAAGCATAAGCCCACAGAAAACGGCACCCCCATCAGCACCGTTAGCGAAAACGACTTACGCAACAGTGTAACCGATTCGGCGCGGTTGCCCTGATTGATGGAAAAAGAAAGCGTGGCAACCATGACCGTAGATACCGCCACCAGCATCGTGATCACCAACTTGACCAGCCGAAGGGCCGTGCTGTAGTAACCCACTGCGGTCTTATCGGCCAGGATGCCCAGTATAGCCGTGTCCAGCAGCGTGTATACACTGGTAACCAACGCAAAAGAGGAGAGGTAGAAAAGTGGCCGCAGATGGCGGGCTATCCGTATGCCACGCAAAGAGAACCGGACAAACCGACGCGCGTACCAACCGTTAAAGACCACATTGAGAGCCACACCCACAAAAGTCAACAGGTAGTACCAAGTGGCGTCATCGGGGCCCCGGACCAACCAGAAAATGGCAATCGTGGTAACCAGACGCACCAAAACAGCCCGTATGGTAATATACGGGAACATGCCCATGCCCTGGAAAAACCATTCCAGTAAACTGGCGCTCAGGAATAAAATACCCGTACCCACCCAAAACAAGGTTTGATACGGCATAAATGCGGCAACGGTATGGAAAGACACGATGAGGGCAGCGGTCATCACGGAGGTAGTGCCCACGTGCAGCACCAGCAATTCCGAAAAAAGAACCGAACGCTTCGGCTTGTCATGCTTTACTTTGGCAATCTCGCGTACCCCGTATATGGGTATCCCCAAAGCGGCCCCCAATATGCACCACTGGGTGATGCTGTCAACGAACGCAATCTCGCCGATGGGTTGGGGGCCCAACACCCTCGACACATAAGGGAAAACCAACAACGGAAAAAGCACTTGGCTCAACGACAGTGCAACATTAAAAACGACATTCCGTTGGACACTTCCCATGCATCAAAGTTTTCCACGCAAATAATCCTGGTAATACAAGGTGATGTATTCGCGCAGTGCTTCCTGCCAATCGCGCATGATATTGACGCCGCGGAGGTCGAGTTTTTTGTTCACCAACCGTTCGGATGGCGGCCGCGGTGCATAAAACGTATCCTTGAAGTAGTCTGACGAAACCTCGTGGAATGTGACTTCATCCGACAGCCCGAGTATCTCCACCAGTTCTTCTGCCACTTCGCGCCGGCTGGTCTGCCCGTTGCAAACCAGGTTATACAAACCCCAGTATTCATTGTCGAGGATCAGCCTGACATTGCGTGCAAAGTCGACCGTATAGGTCGGGGTCCCATCTTTGTCGTTTACGATGTAGAGGTCCCGCTTGCCGGCTACCAGCTGGCTGATCAGCTTATTGATAAATTTCTTGTCTTTCGCAGGGCCGCCGCCCATCATCCAGCCTGCTCGGCATACCACATAACGATTGGCGTGCTCCACGACGTATCGCTCGCCCATGTATTTCGAACGCGCATAATGGCCCAATGGGTTGGGCTGGTCCCAATCGTCATAAAACTCCTGCCCCCCATCGAAAATACCGGCAGTACTGATGTATAGCAGCGGGATATCCAGTGTATTAGCGATATGCACCGCATTCTCAACGGCCAACGTATTGGTCAAATACGTGTCGTCTATATTGGCTTCGCAGAATTCCAGGTCGGTATGTGCACCCAAATGGAACAGGTAATCGGGCGAAAAAGACGTTACGTCGTTTTTATAAGCACCGGAATCGCGGAAATCCAACGGACCGATCCAAGGTTCATTGACGTCTATATCGGTGCACTTCAAAATAAACTCGTCACGGAAGACCCGATAGAATGCTTCGCCGAGCATGCCGCCGCAGCCCGCAATATAGATTTTCTTCTTCGTTGGTATACTCATTAAGTGATTTTATAATTGCTCCTTTTACAGAACACGGGCAAAAATACAATAAACTTAATTAATGTAGCCCCAACCAAAATATTCCTAGCTTTGCAGCCATGAGAAAGCTGTTACTCGCTATCGCAGTAATCATGATGGCCCTCAACGATGCGGCGGGGCAATCGACATACCAACCCTATAGCTACACGTTCTACCAAAAGTTAAGTCCGATACTGTACAGCAGCCAAACACGGATGCATACCGCCATCAAACCGCTTATCCCCGATACGGTTTTGCAGGCCGGATTTGACAGCCTGCTGCATATCAATGGTAACCAGCACACTACCTGGCTGGGGCGTAAACTCTGGCAGGAACACCTGATCGACGTCCAGCACGGCACCAACTCGGTTTACGCAGACTTCCTCCCCGATTTTACGGTGGGTATAGCGGAGGGCAGCGGCCCATCGGCCGTTTGGCTAAGCCGCAAGGGTATACAAGTGGGTGGTAGCATCGGTAAGCAATTCAGCTTTTATGCAAATTACACATTTAGCAGTGCCCAGTTCCCCGGTTATATCTCGGATTACACCAACCGGGAAAACGTGATACCGGGCGAAGCCGGCACCATCTACACCAACGGACACAAACGTATGTGGTCTAACGGTACGGTAAACGTTTCATTCACTCCCGTGAAATACCTCAATATCTCATTGGGTTACGAAAAGAACTTCATCGGCGACGGGTACCGATCGCTCCTGCTTTCGGATGTCTCGCCCAATTATATCGCGGCCAAATTAACGGGCACACTGGGCAACGTCCGTTACTTAAGCCTGTGGGCCTACATGCGCGATCCGTTTGCTACGGCATTCGAGGCAAACAACGCGCCCGACGGGATAGCTAATAACGGCGCAGGTGCCAACCTTTTTAAATGGGGGGCTTTCCAATACCTCGACTGGAACGTTTCGAACCGGTTTTCCGTAGGCTTCTTTCAATCCGTGCTCTGGGCTCCGAAGAACACGGCCGGCCGGCGGGGCTTCGATTTCAACTATATAAGTCCATTGATCTTTCTGCGGTCCGTCGAGCTGACCAATACGGCATCACCCGACAAGATGCACCTGGGGCTCAATACGAAGTACAAAGCAACGGCCGATTTAACAGTTTACGGCCAATTTCTGCTCAGCGAGCTTACGGCTAAGGAGCTGCTTGCGGGCAATGGCTATGTCCATAACAAATATGGTGTGCAGGTAGGTATACGCGGCCACGGCCTATTCGGTGTAAGCCGGCTCAACTACCTGACGGAGTACAATACAGCGCGACCATATACCTACCAGCACTTTAACCCGGTTACCTCATACACCAATTACAACCAACCACTGGCCCACCCTTTGGGTGCCAACTTCAGGGAAGGCATCGCGCTGGTAAACTACACCTACCGGAATATCGACTTCCAACTACAGGGAAACTGGGCCCTGTATGGCTTAGACCCGGACATAGCGACAAACAATGGGAGCGACCCCCATAAGCGGTATACCAATTACCTCAGGGACTATGGAAACACCATCGGCCAGGGGGTTGCCACCCACACCACCTATGTTGGGTTTAAAACCGCGTACCTATTCAACCCGAAATACAACCTCCGCATTGAACTGTCGATGGCCAGCCGCCGGTTAAGCAATATCCATGCAACAGACAACACGCTGCTGATGAATGTCGGTTTACGGTCATCATTACGGAATGTTTACCACGATTTCTAAACTTCTGAAGGCAATCGTTGTTAGTACCAAATATATGGACTCTACAAACATCACCGGCCGCAAAAAGTTTGACGTCATTAACCCCGCTACGGGCGAAGTAATCGCTTCCGCGCCCGACCTTACCGTAGCCGACTGTAAAAAAGCAATCGACCACGCGTACGAAGCTTTGGAAACTTGGAAAAACACGGAAGTAACCCAGCGCAGCCGTACCGTTCGGAAATGGTACGAGCTGATTATGGCGCATAAGCAGGCGCTAGCACGCACCATGACCATGGAGAGTGGCAAGCCGCTGTCCGAAAGCCTCGCCGAGGTTGACTATGGCGCTTCCTTCGTCGAATGGTTTGCCGAGGAGGCAAAACGGGCCTATGGCGACACCATTCCCGCCAGCAAAGCCGGCCAGCGGCTCGTCACCATCCGACAGCCTGTGGGGGTCGTTGCGGCCATCACCCCGTGGAACTTTCCACTGGCCATGATTACGCGCAAAGTGGCACCCGCATTAGCCAGCGGCTGCACCGTAGTGTTACGGCCTGCTTCGCAGACACCGCTTACCGCGTTGGCCGTGGCCAAACTGGCCCACGAAGCAGGCTTCCCCGCTGGCGTATTCAATGTAGTAACGGGGAAGGACAGCAAAGGCTTGGGCGAGGAACTGACCACCAACGAGCGTGTGCGGAAAATATCGTTTACGGGCTCCACAGAAGTGGGGCGAGCCCTCATGGCGAATGCCGCTGGTACCATCAAAAAGGTTTCATTGGAGTTGGGTGGCAATGCCCCGTTTCTGGTATTCGATGACGCCGACTTCGATGCGGCCGTCGCCGGGGCGATTACCGCAAAATTCCGTAACTCGGGCCAAACGTGTGTAGCCGTTAACCGATTCTACGTACAAGACGGCGCATTTGATGCATTCGCCAAGAAATTAACTGCCGCGGTAAACAAGCTAAAAGTCGGCAACGGCCTCGATGAGGGCGTACACGTTGGTCCGCTCATCAACCAAGAAGGGTTGGATAAAGTGGAAGCACATGTACAGGATGCGCTCGACGGAGGGGCCAAACTGCTCACCGGTGGTAGGGCGGAAAAGGGGCTTTTTTATCAACCCACTGTGCTAGCCAATGTAGCCGGATCGGCACTTATTGCCGGGGAAGAGACCTTCGGGCCGGTATGTGCATTATTTCGCTTCAAAACGGAAAAGGAAGGCATCAGCATGGCCAATGACACCGAATTCGGCTTAGCGGCCTATTTTTACAGCCGGGATGTCAATCGCTGTTGGCGGGTAGCCGAGCAGCTTGAATCGGGTATGGTCGGTATCAATACCGGATTGGTTTCCAATGCGGCTGCCCCGTTTGGCGGGGTCAAACAATCCGGTATCGGCCGCGAAGGCTCCAAGCATGGATTGGATGAATATATGGAAATCAAATACCTTTGCTTCAGCGAATAGAATACAGCTACTCCAGCGGCAGCTGTAGGCAGCATTTGCAACAATCTTGTGCAACTTACCGCCATTCCCCCGGTTTATTAGTATCTTTGTATAAAGGATAGCCAAGTGTTATGATAAAATTAGTCGTTTGTTTTCTAGCGATATCCTTGGGCTTTATCACCATAGCTCACGCCCAGCAAGAGGTCCCGCTCATCAAACTTGATGCGCTCGAAAAACGACTGGCCAATGGGGGAGACACCACCTATGTTGTCAACATGTGGGCTACGTGGTGCGAACCCTGCATCGTAGAAATACCATATTTTGAACAATTACAACAAACCTACGGCAACGATCCGATGAAGGTGATTCTGCTAAGCCTCGACGCACCCAAAAACCACGAACGCGTGGTAAAATTCCGAGATAAACACGCCTTGCGCAACGAAGTATTCATCCTCGATGAAAGAAACCAACAAGAATATATCGACCGCGTGAGTAAGGAATGGTCGGGCGCCGTACCGGCAACTATATTTACCAATCAAGCTAAAGGAATACGGCTATTCCGTGAGCAGGACTTTGATTTCGATGAGTTAAATCGAACCTATTTATCGATTGTCAACCCGTAATATACATCGTCATGAAAAAAGTATTTGGTTTATTTTTCGCAATGGTTTTTGTAGCCTCCCAAATTGCACGAGCACAGGAAACCGAGGGATACAAGATCGGTGATATCGTCGATGATTTCTCGCTAATCAATGTAGATGGCACGACTGTATCGCTAAGCGACTACAGCGATCAAGAAGGTGTTATCGTTGTGTTCACCTGCAATACCTGCCCGGTTGCGGTAGCCAACGAAGACCGCATCAACGCTTTGGATAAGAAATACAAACCACTGGGTTTCCCCGTGGTGGCGGTCAATCCAAATGACCCTGGTGTGGTGCCGAAGGAATCTGCCGGTGAAATGAAAAAGCGCGCGGCTGATAAGGGTTTCACGTTTCCATACCTTTTGGACCCCGATCACCTTACTACCCTAAAGTTCGGTGCCAGTCGAACGCCGCATGCCTTTATTGTCGCCAACACCGATGCAGGCATGAAACTGCAATACATCGGCGCAATTGATGACGACAGTGAAGGCGGGGAACCCACCAACAAGTACGTAGAAAATGCCATTGCAGCTATAAAAGCTGGTCAAACACCTACCCCATCGTTTACCAAAGCGGTAGGTTGTGGCATCAAGTGGAAGAAGGCGGTTTTCTGAGTTTCTTATACAACTTCACCGCCACCATCAGCAGCACGCCCAACAAGAGCAGGCCCGCCACTCCATATATCCAATTGATGGCGCTTTTGAGCACCACCACAAAAACTATGGCAAACAGGAGCACTGTAGCGAGCTCGTTCCACAAGCGCAGCCGCGTGGACGTCCATGTGTTCGTTTCAGCACGTAGGTTGAACATCATACGCTGGCATACGAAATGATAGCCCACCAAGCCAAGCACAAAGGCCAATTTCACATGCATCCATCCGGTCTGCAAAAGTGCTGGATTGATGTACAGCATCATGAGTCCCGCGGCCACGGTCAGGTACATCGCGGGCGTAGTAATGATCCACCACAGTTTGCGCTCCATCACCACAAACTGCCCATGCAACACCTGGTATTCCGCCTCCCGCCGTTGCCGCGCCTCCGTGTGGTAGATAAACAAACGTACCATATAGAATAGTCCCGCCATCCAACAGATAACGAAGATGATGTGTATGGCCTTTGCGTACAGGTATAACATACTGCTTTTGTCGTTTTGCCTATTTTCGTTTCGAGAACGTAGCGTTACAAATCAGGATACGACTACATCAATACCTAAAATCCTTCACCACTTCAATGGCATATTTGACATGATCGAATGGGATATCCGGCATGATACCATGTCCTAAATTAAAGATAAACCCGTCCTGTCCGCGCATACGCTCAAACAGTTGCAAGATTTTCTCCTTGATTACCTTTTTATCGGCATACAATACAAATGGATCCAGGTTGCCCTGCACTGCCATACCTTGCGGGAGGGTTTCTTTGATATTACGCAAATCCGCATTCCAATCCACGGAAACCACGTCAGGGTCAGCTTCCGCCATCAATCGTGCAAACACAGAGCTGCCCTTGCAGAACGAAATAACGGGGATATCGTTCCGGTGCAGCTTGGAAATAATTTTGGTGTTATATGCGTGGGCGAATGTCTGGTAATCATTCCACGAAAGCGCTTGCGCCCAGCTATCGAATAGCTGCACTGCATTCACCCCGGCAGCGATCTGCATATTGAGGTACTCCACTGTCACGTCGGTGATTTTCTGCAAAATCAAATGTGCCAGCTCCGGCTCATTATTAAGTAGCAACTTGGTGCGCTTAAAATCTCGCGACGAACCGCCCTCTACAAGGTAGCTCAATACGGTAAACGGAGCACCCGCAAACCCAATGAGTGGAATGCGACCCTGCAAGCGCTCCTGGATGACCTCGATCGCATCACCAACGTATTGCAGTTTGTCCAGCACATCGGTACGCAACGCTTCGGCATCTGCCCGCGTGCGTACTGGATTGGCAAAGCGGGGTCCTATTCCCTGCTCAAAACTCAGCTGCCCTCCCATTGCCTCGCCGGTGACGAGGATGTCTGAAAACAGGATGGCAGCATCGACCCCCAGCAGATCTACGGGAAGCATCGTCACATCGGCGGCAATATCCGGTGTCTTGCACATCTCCAAAAATGAATACTTGTCTTTGATGGCCCAGTATTCTTTCATAAACCGGCCGGCTTGCCGCATCATCCAAACCGGGGGCCGCTCAGTAGGCTGCGAGAAAGCCGCCCGGATGAGCAAATCGTTCTGTAAATTGTTTGTCACGCTTATTCTTTTGGTATTTCGTTTTCGATTTTATTAATGATCTGCGCTACGCGGGAGGTCACTTCCAGCTTGCGCGCCAGCTCGACATACGCCCGTACCCGTTCGTAGTCCTTTTTACGGAGATTGATGTTAGCCAAATGGACCAGGATAATG
>CAZTJY010000053.1:25329-25769 GCA_964613725.1 uncultured Parapedobacter sp.
GGAAAGGCAACCGCGAAGCGATCTGGAAATGTCGTTCGGCAGTAATGTAGTCCTCGCCCTTAAGGGCAATATTGCCACACATAAACTCGTAGTAGTTGCGCCGTCCTTTACGCAGGTACTCGGGCTTCTTGATATCTGCCAGCAACCGCCGTACTTTCTCATAGTCTTTTTTTTGAAAAGCCTGCGTGGCAATAAAGACCGTACCTTCCCGGTAATGGCTCCAGACTAGATAGCCCATGGCCCCCGCCGCCATCGCCGCAACTTGGTATGCTTCGGTGTAGATTGCCCACGCCAGCAAAAAAAAAGCAAGTACCAACACGATGGCACGTGCCCCGGAAGTCATCATGATGCTTGTTGATTGTCGGTAAATTTATAACCTACCCCACGGATGGAATGAAAATATATCGTGTTAATGATAAAATGTTTCAAGAGATTACTCA
>CAZTJY010000054.1:0-22775 GCA_964613725.1 uncultured Parapedobacter sp.
TAGTAAACCGGAAGCACCGGATAACTTAGTATATGATCAAGTGTACTTTTCATTCGAATAAATTGTTTTTTTAAAGGCAATCCACGTAGGTTTCGTCTGATGAGACTATTTAAACTTACAATTCTCCTTACAAATCTCCGTTGCCGAAATCCCCTTTCACAAACAACTTCTTAAATCCGGCAGCTGTTGCGGTATCCACAATTTCCTGCCCATCTTTGCCATTTACCAACGCATAGATCAGTCCAGCCATGAAAGCGTCGCCACTGCCTATACGGTCTACCACTTCATTGGTCTCCTGTATCGCCGACATAAAATCGCCGCTACGCGTGTGGTAGGTGCCGTACAGTAGGTTATGGGTAGCAGAGTCCATGAAGCGGAACGTATAGGCGAGGTGTTTACACCCAGGCAATCGCTCGAACACTTCACGGGCTGATTCCTTGGCTTGTTCGAAATACGTATCGGGGGGAGTGTCCCGGTCCAGTGTTTCGAGCACCGCCGTTCCCAACATCTTATGCGCCGCCCAGATATTGCCCATCACCACGTCGCAATACGGAAGCAGCGCCGGCATCACCTCGATCGGCTGCTTCCCGTAATTCCACAATTTATTGCGGTAATTGAGATCCACCGATACCACCAGTCCTTTGCGGCGGGCCGCCTCCAACGCTTCTTTGCATACCGCCCCGAGCGCCTCGTTAAGGGCGGGTGTGAGCGCACTCCAATGGAACCAGGTATAACCATCGAGCATCTGATCCCAATCGATAGTTCCAGGCTGCAACTGGCTAAACGCCGAATATTTCCTATCGTACACCACCTCACCTTTGGTGAGCCCGTTCGCGGAAAGCAGGAAATATAGCCCCAATCTATCCCCCTCTAGTAACGTAGGCGACACGTCCACGCCGAGCTCCTTCAACACGTCCAATGCCTGGGCGGCAAGTTCGTTGTCGGGCATCCGGCTCAGGTAGCTGCATGGTACGTTCCACTGCGCCAATGACGCAACGACATTGGCTTCGGAGCCAGCCGGGAAAACAACTACCGGGCTGCCTTTCTCCAAAAAAGACATACCCGTGGAGCTAATCCGCAACATCAGCTCGCCGAAAGAAAGTATACGATGTTTACTCATGGGGTGCTAAAATAGCATTTAAAGTACGAAACCGGAAACGCGCGCTGTAAATACGCCATATAATCTACGCACACGTTTTCGTTACACTTCCTCATCAGCTTGGTGTTGGCCGATAAACTCCTGGTAGGGGTCGTCCGGATACCATATTGCATCGCCATTGTGGCGGAAAGGGATGTCCGGGTTGAACAGTTCTTCCAATGTGTGGCGCAGAAACTCCACAAACCGACTTTTGGTCTCTTCCAGTCCGGCCCCTTCAACAACAAACCCGCTACGGCCACCCATGTAAAACAGGGAACCCTCATTGCGGAGTTTGCGGGCGACGTAAAGGTTGGGTTCCACCCCGCGTGCACCGGTAACCTCTTCATACAACAGCGTATAAAACAAGGTCTGTATCATTGCCTTATTGCTCTTGGCCGATGCCGGGGCGAACAAGGTTTCATAATCGCTGAACTTCAGTTCATCACGCCCGGTTTTGTAATCTACGATACGCGTTTTCCCGGCAACCACATCCACCCGATCGATGATGCCATACAGGCAGACCGTCTTTGTTTCACCAGCCACTGTAATCGGAAACTCGATGGTATAATCGCGTTCGTTCTCCAGCTCAACGATACGCAACGGTGCCACCTCGTTGGCGTCGTGGCGCAGGAACATGGCAGCATACTCCGTGGCAATCTTGAGGAGGATTCGATGCATGCCGTTGGGCGTCAATTGCTTTCCGGGGGGTACCTCCAGCACGCCAGCAAGCGCATCGAGGCATAGCTGCGGCAATCGGGGCAGCTGTTGCCGGATGTGTGCCGCCTCGATGGTTTCGTGTTGGGCCCGCAGCTGTTCATACACTGTTTGCATCGCGCCGTGTACCACCGAGCCCAGTTTGTTCAGTTCAAACTCTTCCGAAATCCGCGGAGGTTCTTTGATTTCGGCAATGTATTTCAGGAAGAACAGCAGCGGCGACTGCAGGTAGGTGGTGAGGGCCGAGGCCGACAACCGCAGTCGGTCGGGGGCATCGGTATCCACATAGCGCTGCATCTTCTTCCACACGGCGCCATTTTTGGGTACGGCGATGGGAGCGGGGGGTGCCACGGTCCGCACCGGCTGCCGGTGCACCCGGCGGTGCCACTCAAATGGGCTTTCAAATGCCAGTTGCCGCACAAAGCGGCTCACTTCCCCGCTGTTACGCTCGTCCACCACCTGATTGTACACGACCGTGACCCGACCCGGGTGCTGCAGCAAACGGTAGAAGAGGTAGGCCGAAAGGGCATCCTGGTTTTCAAGCACCGGCAGGCCATGTGCTCTCCGGATCGAGTCGGGGATAAATGTGGGCGCCGCAGTGATTTTCGGCAGCGCCCCCTCGTTCGCCCCGATAATAAACACCTCATCGAAGTCGAGGCTACGGCTTTCGAGCAGCCCCATGATCTGTATACCATTCAGCGGCTCTCCCTCTATCGGTGCCGTGACGCCTTGGAGTGCTTTCCGGATCAGTGAGCAGGCAAAGGCCACCGAGAGACCGGGGTGGGCGGCTAGGCCGTCGTGCAAAAGGTTAATCGCCTTTTTGGCCGCGATCAGGAGGGATGCTTCGATATGCTGTAAAGCACTATCTTGCTGGCGCTGTTCCAGCACCCCTTCAAGCAGCCCATGCAGTGCCTGTAGCAGCGCGCCGCTATCCTTCCGCTCCACAAAAAAGTCGGGGTAGCTGCCCGAGCTGAGCACCAACCCGCCAGCGGGCAGCTCCTGCCATTGATTCGTGCTGACCAGCTGCTGGATATTGCGCCGCTCTTGGGCCGCTATCCCACAAAGCGGATGGGTCAGCACGGCCTCCACATCGAGGTGCTGCACCGTTCCCCCGCGTTGGGCATAATGTTCCTGGATGCGTAACCACAGGTCGATGTAACCGAAGAGCGTGGACTGCACCAGCGGGTAACCGACGGTCACGTTGAAGTCGATATCCTCCGGCAGGCTCTGCAACAGCGGTATCAACAGGCTCTCGTCGGCCAGGATGATGGCTGTACGGGTGGGCGAAGCCATTCCGGTGGCTGCCGCGGCCAACAAGGCGGGCAGCATCTTCGCCTGTGCCACTGCACCCGAGGCCGCGATCACCTCCATCTGACGTGTTTTCGCTCCCAGAATGGACGGGAAGTCGCCCAAGGCATTTTTCAGTCCATATTGCCCGATATTCCGGCGCAAGAACAACCCGGCTTCCTGCAAGTCATCCGCCACGTAGTAACGGTCGCCATCGAAATAGAAAAGCGTGCGCCCTTCTTCCTGCCACTGGGTGAACAGCCGGATTTCACATCGGCTGAGGGCATTGAAGCCCACAAATGCCACCTGTTTATACCTGTCAATAAAATGGGGATTGGCAGCGTGCCCTTCCGCGAGGTCGCGGTAGGTCACTGCCGAAGTGGTTATCCCTTGCTCGGCAAGCGCTTCCCTAAACTGCCTGTACAGCCGTGGCAGGCGACCCCAAAGTTTTAGGAACTTCTGCTGTATAGCGGTTTGTTTGCCCACGGAAAACGACTCCCAGAATTGCCGCATGAACCGCTGCTGCTCGGTTGACAGGTGCGGAAAACGTTGCTGGAGCAAGGCGATGTCTCGTAATTCGGCATATACTTCCGTGGGGTCTACAAGGTCGTAATCCAGCTGGGCGAAGTCGGCCAGAATGATTTCCGCCAGCGGATAGAACGCGTCCGGCGTTTCCTCGGGCAAGCCTTCTTCGCGCAGCAACCGATTATGCAGCTGGTGCAGGATAAAAAACTGGGCAAGCCCATTGCTTTGCGGCAGTGGCGAGGATAGAGCAAAAAATTCCTGCACGGTGAAAAACGCCGGGCTCCACAACGGTTTGCCCGCGAGGTCGGCCAGGTGCTTGCGCAGGAACACAATGGGCCGTTTATTGGTTAGCACCACCGCCACGTCACTTAGGTTATCGAAACGCGACAGCAGATCCGCTGCTACTTGCCGGAGAAAGGGTGTCGTGTTCATATGGCAACCAGTTTATTCAGGGTTCCATAATATACGTATCCTTTTACGTTGGGCATACCGAGTTGGCGAAGCACCAGTTGGTAGTCCGCCACCTGCTTGCGGTGTGCCTCGTCCTCCTGCTGGGTGAATTTGAAATCGAGCACAATGGTTTCCTCGCGCCCCACCAACACCTTATCCGGGCGCAGTGTCCGTCCGTTTGGCAAAATCACGCTGCGCTCGTTCCAATGTTGGTAGTCGCCCCCATACCATGCCTTCAACTGCGGATGTTCCCATGTGGCCAAGATGAGGGCCCGCAGTTCCGTCCGCTCGTCGGCCTGCACCAAGCCCTGTGCGTATAGACCATCAAGCGCCGCATCCAGGCCGTCAACACCGGCAACGGTAGCCATCAGCTCATGGAGGAGCTGGCCATGGCGCCTTGCGGCTTCCCGCCGCACCATGTCCAACTCGGCATGCATTTCAGGCCGCGCCAGTTCCGCTTTCAGCCGGCCTGATGTGGGATAATGATCGAACGAAAAGCTCCCTTCCGCATTTTCCACATCACCATCAGGCCGCCCACCACGCCCCCCTGCCGGTTCGCCGTAACGGATTCCGTGATCGAACACCACGTCCAGCTCGTCGGCATGGCGCTGCAAGACCTCCAGTAGCATATCGCCTGCCACCAGCGTGCTGATCTCGTCAGCTCCTTTAATATCAGGAGCTGTAACATACAGGTGTTTCCGTGTGCGGGTGGTGGCCACATAGAGCGTATTGAGCGCATCCATGTAATTGAAAAGCATCTCCTCAAAATACGCCTTATATAAGGAAGACCGGCCGAGGTCGCTTTTATACTTTACAGGTGCCTTATCGAGCAGCGCATAGGGTGTGTTGGTGGTATCCACCCAGAAATTTCCATTCGGTTTGCCATCAATGGGCCACGCGCAGAAGGGGATCATCACCACGTCGAAGGCTAGCCCTTTCGATTTATGGACCGTAATCACTTCCACGGCATCGGCGTCGGCACCGGCCGGAAGGGCCTTGTCTATGCCCTCCTCTTCCCAATACGTCAGGAATGCAGATATACCTCGGTCGCCGTTGGCTAAAAAACCAGCTATAATATCGCGGAACGCGAAGATATAAGGCAAATGCTGGGGCAACACATGCAATCCATAGGCGTCAATCAGGGTTTCAACCAGTTCGACCAGTGGCAGCTGAGCCCATACCGGGCCTTGCTTACAAAGCGGTTCCGGCAGCAATCCCATCAAGCCGTCGAGGCCTCCCCCGCAAATGCGCAGCCAATCGTCGGATGCTACCGGTTTACCATGCAGTTGACTGTACAACAATATACAGTTGGCGCGGTATAATGCCGCGTCCGAAACACCCCCCGACAGTGCACGTAGCGTATCCACCAACAGCCGGATGGCAGGGTTGTTGGCCAGCGTCAATGCTTCGCCGGATACCACATCAAAAGAAACGCTGGTCTCCCGCTGCCGGTCTAGCAGGTAATGGATGACTTCGCGGGCCTCGTTGTTGGTACGTACCAGGATACCGATTTGCCCGGCCATATAGGTGCCGGCGGCCAGCCATCCCGTCAGGGTATCGGCCATGCGGGCCAGCGCTTCCCCTTTCACCGCACTTGGGCGGTGGCTGTTGCTCGTCACCTCGATGAAGTCGACCTGCACCACGCCGCCTGCTCTATCGGCATGCTGGGGTAGCTTCTGAGCACTATCGTGGTATGCGCGGATAATGGTATCGTGGTTGCCGGATGGTTTCCACCATTGCTCGTATTGCTCCTCGCCCAGTTCCTTCAGCACGCGGTCGTTGAGGCGTCGCTGCAGCCATGCTGGCGCATATTCGAAGACCAGGTTATTGAAGGCCACGATGCGTTCATGGCTGCGGTAGTTGGTATCCAGCGTTTCCCGTCGAATGAGCGCGGTCGTGTCGGCTACATTGAACGCCTGCCCGATCTGCCGTTCGGCGCGGTCGAGTAAGATGCGCCAGTCGCCACTGCGCCAACGGTAGATGCTCTGCTTCACATCACCCACCATGAGATGTTCGCTCCGCGTACCCGTCGCATTTCCCATCGCATTGATCAGTAGCGGCCGCAGGTTGTCCCATTGCCTTTTCGAAGTATCTTGGAATTCATCGAAAAGGAAATGCCGGAAACGGTTTCCCATTTTCTCCCAGATAAAGGTGGGGTCGCCCGATTCGTTCGTGCCGATGTTACCGAGTAGGATCTGTGCATCGCTGATGAGCTGTGCGGCATTGTCATGGCGCCACTCAGCCAGCAGCGCACTCATTTCCTTGAGCAGTCGCAGGTAATAGAGGTTTTCGTCAATCGCCTTGGCGAGGAAGTAATCGGGGGCCTGTTCGATGTATAGCATTTGCAGCTGTTCGAGCAGGGGGTTCAGTACGCCATACAGCGCCGCCATGCCACCATCCAGCCCGCCTGTTTGCCATTCGTCGGGTTGGTGTATATATTTTTCCAGCTTCTTGACTGCATCTGCTGGGTCTTCCGCCGAAAAACGGTCCAGCCTACCGAGGTGATTGCGCGATTTGCCACGTAGGTCGGTTGCGTCCACGCCCGACTTACCGAAGGCATCGGATGCCGTCTGAAGCAGCCCTCCGAAGGCTTCTTCGAACTGCTTAATGGCTGTTTTGCAATACCGGTCGAGGTTGGTGAAGAGTGCTTCCCCAGGCATGTGCGACACGGCCTTATCGAAGTCCTGGAAATCTTCTTTAAAAATCTCCGATGCCAGCTCGCTCAGTGCCCAGCGGTAATTCCAGTTTTCGTCGCGATCGATCTTGGCCTGTGCATAGTCCATAATCCATTGTAACAGATCAGGACGCCCGTCGAGCAAACGGTTGAGGCGCAGCACCAAGTCGGCCTTCACCTTGCGAATATTCATTTCCAGCTTATAGCCTGCGTCGATGCCAAGCTCGAAAGTAAACCCGCGAATCACCTTCTGGGTGAACCCGTCGATGGTGCTCACGGCAAACCGGCTAAAGTCGTGCAAGATTTTACGATAGGTTTCTGCAGACCGTTGCTGCAGCGCAACGATATCCCATGTGGGATATGCAGCTAGCAGGATTTCCCGATAGCCACTTGCAACATCCGTGGTGCTGCCGTCGGTCGTGGCTAGTACCTCCAACACATCCAGTATCCGGCCCTTCATCTCGGCCGTTGCCTTATTTGTAAACGTGATGGCCAGGATTTCGCGGTACTTATGTTCACCAGCAAACAACAGTATGAGATACTGTGCGGTGAGGCTGAAGGTCTTGCCCGACCCAGCAGAAGCTTTGAGAATTTTTAATGGCGGAACGGCGGGCATAACTGTGTTTTCAGGGGTGAAGGTAGGTATTTTTTCGGCAAAAAAAAAGATCTCCAAACGGGGAGAATGGAGACCTTTACTAACCAATTATAAACCTAAATTATGATGGCACAAAGATAGTGTATTTTTAACACTATGCAAATTATTTTTTCATTTTTTATATTTACCACATGCCAACGACCGCGCCAACCTTGTTATTCCGACGGATTTCCGTAGGTTTACCACCGATAAAATGGAAGACCATAACGATCAAAACAATACCCATATGAAACCCGCACCTCAACTTTTCTCGAGAAGAAGCACCTTGAAAGCCGTTGCTGCCGGCGCGACAGCCGTGATGTCTACCAACCTATTCCAAGGTGTATCGGCTGCGCAAAAAGCTGTCGCGCAACCGCTGAAGGGACGTGTCAACCACTCGGTTTGCCGCTGGTGTTACCCATCCGTCCCATTGGAATCGCTCTGCAAGACGGCCAAGGAAATTGGTATCACAGCAATTGACTTGGTCGGCCCCGGGGAGTGGCCGGTATTGAATCAATACGGACTACATGCCGCTATGACCCATGGCGCGGGCAAGGGGATTACGGAAGGGTTCAACGACCCCTCCCTGCATGACGAGCTGGTGGCCAGTTACGAGCAGCTAATCCCCCAGGTGGCGGAGGCCGGTTATGACCAGCTCATTTGTTTTTCAGGCAACCGTCGGGGGCTTGACGACGAGCAGGGCATCCGTCATTGCGCCACCGGCCTGAAGCGTCTCATAGGCACAGCCGAGCGGCACGGCGTTACGCTGGTGATGGAACTACTTAACAGCAAGGTAGACCATCCCGACTACCAATGTGACCATACGGCGTGGGGTGCCGCACTTTGCGACGCCGTGGGGTCCGATAAGTTCAAGCTGCTCTATGACATCTACCACATGCAAATCATGGAAGGCGACGTGATTGCCACCATCCGCAAATACCATCCTTATATCGCCCATTACCATACGGGCGGGGTGCCCGGGCGCAATGAAATCAATGAAACACAAGAACTCAACTATCCCGCCATCATGCGGGCCATTGTCGAAACCGGCTTCAAAGGATATGTAGCCCAAGAGTTTATTCCAAAACAACCCGAACCGCTCAAGTCATTAGCGCAGGCTATCCAAATTTGTGATGTATAGGTAGGTCTTAACTAGTCGGCTCGGCAGACGGCAAGCATACACCGCTATTAAACGAAAGGTCTCCAAACGGGGAGAATGGAAACCTTTACTAACCAATTATAAACCTAAATTATGATGATACAAAGATAGTGTATTTTTAACACTATGCAAATTATTTTTTCACTTTTTTTCTACATCCGTTCCTCCGCGGACCCGATCCGTGTGCCCAAGTGGTTTATGGGGCGCCACGCGATCGCGCACCAGCCGTTTCAAGGCCACGATTTCAGGAAATCCACTGTCCGCTTTCCGGTCCACCAAAAGTTCGCCGTCAACAAAAATGCGGAACTCGCCGGCTGCTTCCGCGGGCTTCAACAGTATGCCATTGAGTTCCTCAGCGAATGTGGTGAGTAGTTCGGATGCCATGTATGATGCCCGCAGTAGCCAGCCGCATTTCGGGCAGTATGTTATGGTGATTGTTGGCTTCATTTTCCGCTCACACGACCGCTTGTTTTATCGCCAACTGTTGGGCCACCTTGCCGGCAATGTCGAGGAATGCGGTCCGGGCCGGATTATCCTCATCCATCATCACTGGTAGTCCGTTATCGCCCGAATCGCTGATACTTTTCACCAGCGGGATTTCGCCGAGGAACGGCGCCTCAAATCGTTCCGCCAACCGTTTGCCCCCATCCTTGCCGAAGATGTAATATCTATTATCGGGCAACTCGGACGGTGTGAAGTAGGCCATGTTTTCCACCACGCCCAGCAAGGGGATGTTAATGGAATCCATGAGAAACATACCGATGCCGCGTACCGCATCGGAAAGCGCTACATTTTGTGGGGTAGTAACCACAACGGCCCCCGAAATGGGGAACCCTTGCGCCACGGTGATGTGCACATCGCCCGTCCCTGGCGGCAAATCCACCACAAGGTAGTCCAATTCGCCCCAATCCGCATCGTTAAACAGCTGTTTCACGGCCGTGCTCACCATGGGGCCACGCCATGGCACCGGCTGGTTAGGGTCCGTAAAAAAACCTATGGACAGCAATTTCAACCCATATTTTTCAATCGGTTCGATTTTTGTCTTACCCATTCCGGTTTTGGAGGCCTTTGGACGCGCACCTTCCACCCCGAACATAATGGGTACCGAAGGTCCGTATATGTCGGCATCAATCAAGCCCGTCTTCGCACCGTTGGCCTGCAACGCCAGCGCCAGATTGGCCGCTACGGTAGATTTGCCCACACCTCCCTTACCCGATGCGACAAGGATAATATTTTTAATGTTTGGCAACTGGTTATTCTGCATTCCGACGACCCGCGAAGTCATATTGATCTCTACGTCGATATCTTTATCGACAAAAAGCGCAATAGCATTGCGGCACGCATGCTCAATGTGTCCTTTCAGCGGGCAGGCTGGCGTGGTCAGCACCACATCGAACCGGATGGCCGTTGGGGTGATTTCCACATTCTTGATCATATTGAGGGTCACCAAATCCTTTTTAAGATCCGGATCATCCACATGGCTCAGTGCATGCAGCACCTGTTCTTTCGTAATCATCGCTCCTTATCACTATATATTATACTGTTACAAAACTAGCGAAAGCCAAACACAAACTTGTCATATCTTTGTTTTTAAACATAATTATCCCTTACTTGGGTCGCATTTAAATCAGTATTGGTGGCAATCGATATCGTTAGGCAATTTTTGAACAAGATTACCCGGAGGCAGCTTGTCATCGGCGGCGCAGTGGCAGGTACATTGGTAGTTGTCGGCATCATCGCCGGCGCCATTGCTTACCATAAGCGGGAGTCGCTATTGGCCGCCACACTGGCGCGCATCCAGTCCAAGCTGGCCAACGAACACCAGATAGACCTTAAGGTGGGCAACGCTTATTTCTCAGGGCTTACCACCGTGACATTCCAAGAGGTAACCGTAATCCCACGTGGTAGGGATCAACTGGCCGGTATTGAAGCGCTTTCCGTAAGCATTAAGCTTCTCCCGTTGCTCACCGGGGATATCCGGTTCGGACGATTACGAGGGCATAACGCGAAGGTACAGCTCATCAAAAAAGACAGCATCAGTAATTACGACTTTCTGTTCCGTGGCGTCGATACGCTACAAACTGATTTATCCGCCAGGGACGAGGAGCAGCCCAAGGAGCCGGAACCGGCGATCAACATGGCCCAAGCGGCAAACCGCATGCTCAACAATGTGCTCTACAAGATTCCCGAAGACATGGATCTGCGCGATTTCGCCATCACCTACCGCGACGACAGCACCGAGCAACGCATAAAAGTACCCCAAGCTGACATCGATAACGGCAACCTTACCGCCTCGGTTTTCCTCAATGACAACGAGGCCGTTTGGCAGGTAGTCGGTAAGCTGAACCCCAATAAACGCCAACTCTATATAAAGGTGCATGCCAATGGACAGCGGATAGCGTTGCCACTACTGGAGCGCAAATTTGGCCTGGAACTAAGCTTTGACACCATCGAAACCCGTTTGAGGGAGGTCTATTGGACCCACAACGAGCTGCTTCACATTAAAGGCGAGTGGGCTGTCAAAAACCTACACATCAATCACTGGCGCATTGCGCAGGACGATGTGGCCTTGCCCCAAGCGCACATCGACGCGGAAGTCATCGTTGGCGACAGCCATGTGGAGCTTTCCAACACATCGACGGTTTCCGTAGAAAATTTGGAAGTGCATCCTTTCCTCCGCTATACTACCCAACCCCATAAAACCTATGCCTTGGGTTTGGAAACACCCGAGATGGATGCCCAAGATTTGTTTGACGCCTTTCCCAAAGGGCTTTTTGAGTCGCTCGACGGGATTCGGGTATCGGGCCGCATTAAATACAAGCTCAATGCCTTCCTGGATACCGCCAACCCCGATAGTGTGCAATTCAAATCACAGATGGAGCAACACGATTTCAGGGTCAATTCGTGGGGAAGTGCCAACATCCCCAAAATCAACTCCACCTTTACCTATACCCCGTATGAGGATGAGAAGCCGGTACGCGATATCGTGGTGGGCCCCGAAAACCCCAACTTTGTACCGTTAGCCACGATCTCGCCATACCTCAAAAATGCAATCCTCACCACCGAAGATCCGTCGTTCTTTAGCCACGAGGGCTTTGTGGAAGAAGCCATTCGCTCGTCCATTGCCATTAATTTTAAAGAAAAGGCCTTCAAACGGGGCGGCAGCACCATTTCCATGCAGTTGGTAAAGAATGTTTTCCTCAACCGCAATAAAACCATTGTCCGGAAATTGGAGGAGATCATCATCGTGTGGCTAATGGAGAGCACTAATGCCGTAAGCAAAGACCGGATGTATGAGGTATACCTCAACATCATCGAATGGGGCCGGGATGTTTACGGTGTTTCCGAAGCGGCCCGCTTTTACTTCGGCAAGCACCCTTCCCAGCTTACCCTTGGTGAAAGCATTTACCTGGCCAGCATTTTGCCACGTCCGAAAACAGGGTTATATGCTTTCAACTACGAGGGGCATCTCAAACCATACATCGCTTCCTATTTCCGATACATCGGTAATATCATGGCCCGCCGGGGCTTGGCCCCCGCCGATTCATCCGGCAGCTTCGGATTCTATGCGGTAAGTCTGCGCGAATCATTACGCCCCGAACGGCCCGCCTCCGACACGCTGCAACTGGAGTTGCCGCCTACTGATTTCGAAAAAGAGTTGAACGAGGTACGCGGCCTGTTGGATCGCATCTTCAATAACTCAAACGAAGAAAACCCATAACGAACAGATGACGATTACAATCAATCATAAGCAGTTTGAGCGGATCATTGACTACAACCAGATCAAAAAACGCATCCGGCTTATTGGCATACAGCTCAACGTGGCTTATGAAAACCAACACCCTATTTTCATCGGTGTGCTCAATGGCTGCTTCATGGTCATGGCAGACCTGATGAAGCAAATCCATATCGCTAGCGAAGTTTCCTTCGTTAAGCTCTCTTCCTATGGCGGTACGGTACGCCGCGAGCAAGTGAGCGAGCTCATCGGCTTGGAGCACAACCTTGAAGGCCGTGAGGTCGTTATCGTTGAAGACATCGTGGATACCGGCCATTCATTGAAACACACGCTCGATGCCGTTTACGCCCAACAACCGGCGTCGGTAGCCGTATGTACGCTATTGCTCAAACCGAAAGCGTTAAAATATACCTTCGACAACATCGCCTACGTGGGCTTCGAGATCGACAATGAATTTGTTGTCGGATACGGACTGGATTACGGGGGCGTGGGCCGCACCTTGCCGGACATCTACCGGGAGATTCCACCCAAAACGTGATACATCCTGGTGATCAGCCGTCCAGCGAAACCTGTGGGTCCCAGAATACCTGTTCGAAATCAACCACCTTATCGTCAACGACAGCAACCCCTTCATTGGCGAGCAACTGCGCCATCATCGTGGTACTGCCGAACGCACGTTTACCGGTGAGCAAACCGACGCGGTTTACGACGCGGTGGGCGGGCACCGGCGGATAAGCGCTACCTGCTGCCCGCATCGCATAACCTACCATGCGCGAGGAGCCGCCGGCACCCAACGCGCGTGCAATCGCACCATAGGAAGTCACCCGCCCTTCCGGAATCTGACGCACGAGACCGTACACCAGTTCAAAAAAATTATCGCCTTTCATTGTTGCCATAACCCGTTTACGACATCGTTTTCGTAAAAAAAGAAACCCAAATCAATACCCCTGCTATAAAAAATCGTATAATTGAATGCAAAATCATTTATAATCAATGACACAAAGCTAAGTGTTTTGGATGAATACACCACCCGATCCGTTTGCAACGTGTCTACCAATATCAATATGATGGAAGTACATACAACGAAAACATCTCGCGCCCGGTTGGGCGCGCTAGTCGTAAGCCTTGTCTTTGCAGCATGCAATCCGGCATCTACCGACAACTGGACCCCCTTGTTTAACGGGAAAACCCTAGATGGGTGGAAAATGGTGGGTGGTGAGGCACCCTACACCATCGAAGATGGTGCCATCGTGGGCACCATGACCGCGGGCACGCCCAATTCCTTCCTCATCACAGAACAGGAATATGGTGACTTCATCCTCGAAATAGATGTCAAGCTGGAGGGCGAAACGACCAATTCGGGCATCCAGACGCGTAGTCACCTGGATGCGGCAGCCAACGAAGGCCGGGGCCGCGTGTATGGCCGGCAGGTAGAAATCGACCCCAGCGAACGTGCATGGACAGGGGGGATTTACGACGAGGCCCGCCGTGGATGGCTCTATCCACTCGACCTTAACGAGCAGGCCAAAACGGCTTATAAAAAAGGAGACTTTAACCACATACGTATCGAAGCCATCGGCAATGAAACCAAAACCTGGGTAAACGGTACGCCCGTGGCGTATGTAGTCGATACGCTCGACCCCACCGGATTCATCGGGCTGCAAGTGCACAGCATTGGCGATGAGGCCCTCGCCGGGAAGAAGGTGTATTTTAAAAACATCCGTATACAGACCGAGAACCTTCAGGCGCAAGAATTCCCTGCGGGCATCTATCCGGTCAACCTCACACCGAACAGCCTGTCGGCGTATGAGAAGCGGAGTGGTTACAAGCTGCTCTTCGATGGCAAAAGCAACGCCGGTTGGGTAGGTGCTTACAAAGATACGTTCCCCGCACAAGGGTGGGAAATTGAAAATGGTACCCTGACCGTGCTGCCTGCCGACGGCGGCGAATCGACCAACGGGGGCGACATTGTTACCACCGACCAATACAGCGCATTTGACTTTTCGTTCGAGTTCAAACTTACAGAAGGTGCCAATAGCGGTGTGAAATATTTCGTTACCCTCTCCGAGCATAACACCGGGTCGGCCATCGGACTGGAGTATCAGGTTTTGGATGACGAAAAACACCCCGACGCCAAGATGGGGAAAGATGGCAACCGTACACTAGCCTCCCTGTACGACCTCATCAAGGCCAATAAAAGCAAACGCGCGCACCGAAAAATAGGCGAATGGAACAAGGGGCGTGTTGTGGTGGAACCCGACAACACGGTAACCCATTACCTCAATGGAGAAAAAGTACTGCAGTATGAGCGGGGTTCCGAAGCCTACAAGCAGCTGGTTAGCCAGAGTAAATATAAGGATTGGGATAACTTCGGCCAAGCGGACAGTGGCCATATCCTGCTACAAGACCATGGCGACCGCGTTAGCTTCCGCAACCTGAAAATTAAGGCCCTATAACCATGTGATTTTGCCTACCTTTACACGCTCATTGAGGAGGCAAATGAAGTATTGGATGTCCCTGCTGGCTGGTGTATTGCTCGGGGTTGTCGTTACGCAAGCGGCACCCCCAAGTATGGTTGTGCAGCAACCCCACTACCCAACGGTGCGAGATTCAATTAGGCAAGCGCAGCTCGCCGAAAAAAAGCGACTGGAGGACTCCATTAAGCGGGTTGGCGACGCACTTGCCATGCAGTATATCGGCCTGCCCGATCCAAACCGGCCCAATGCATTTGCCGACAGTCTCCGACGGCATGTCATCGTGCAAAACGGCGACTTCATGACGTGGCTGGCATTTGCAAACCAGCTGGCGCAGCGTATGGAAACCGACGCCAAACGCGCCGGTCGAGAGCCTTGGGTCCTCGCCGCTATCGGATTATTGCTGTTCTTCTTAGGGCTAGTCCGCGTGTCCTTTCCCAGCGAGGTGCTGTCTATCATCCAAGCATTTTACAACGACCGCATGCTGCTCCAAGTGAACAAGGAAGACACCCTCTACAGTTCCTGGCCCTTTGTTTTCCTTTACATTCTGTTCGGGTTCTCGGTGGGCCTATTCATTTACCTGTGCCGTGTACACTACACCGGCGGTATGCACAACGGCCCGGAGCGGTTTCTCGGCATCTCGCTGTTCGTGATGCTACTGTTTGTACTGAAAATCATCGCCACGCGGCTAATCGGCTTCATATTCGACTTACGGCTCGTAGTGCGGGAATATGTCTCGATTCTATACCTTAGTTACTTCAACGCGGCATTGGTATTCCTCCCCATCATATTGGTATTGAGTTTGGTCCCTCGTACGTTGGTGGTGTGGATCATTCCGGCAGCACTCGTCGTTGTGCTCTGCTTATTCGTGTTTCGTTTCGCGAAGACGGCCCGCAACCTACTAACGAACTATCCGTTTTCAAAGTTTTATTTATTTACGTATCTTTGCTGCCTCGAAATCGCTCCCATACTTATTTTGGTAAAAGTATTGGGTAATTAACGTAAGAAACATGCAGGTGCCAGAAGCAGACAGAGCAAAGAAAGTAAAAAGCATATTAGTAACGTTGCCTAAGCCAGAGAACGAAAAGTCACCTTACTTCGCTTTGGCGCAAAAGCACAATCTCAAACTCGATTTCAGGGCGTTCATCCATGTGGAAGGTGTATCGGGGCGCGATGTCCGCAAAGAACAGCGGATAAATCTCGCGGATTTCACCGCCGTTATTTTTACCAGCCGCAATGCGGCCGACCATTTCTTCCGTGTATGCGAGGAAATGCGTTATGAAGTGCCTGCAGACCTGAAATACTTCTGCCTTTCAGAAACCATTGCACTATACCTCCAAAAATATATCCAATACCGCAAACGGAAAATCTTTTTCGGCAAACAAACGGCCCAGGATCTTTCTGATGTGTTGAAGAAACATGCGAAGGAAAAGTTTTTATACCCCTGCTCGGACGTCGCAAACGAAGAAACATACAACTGGCTTCAAGACAACGGCTATAACGTTACCCCTGCCGTGCTTTTCCGTACAGTTGTAAGCGATCTTTCCGACTTGAAAGACGTTTTTTACGACATCATCGTGTTCTTTAGTCCATCCAGCGTGCAATCGCTTTTCGAGAACTTTCCAGACTTCAAACAAAACGACACGCGGATTGCAGCGTTTGGCCCCACTACCCACCAAGCGGTGCTAGATCGGGGGCTTATGCTTGATATTGCCGCCCCCACGCCAGAGGCCCCGAGTATGACCATGGCCGTGGAACAGTACATCAAATTGGCAAATAAGTAATTTTTTTAAATTTTCCGTTCCTTTTTTGATTAATTACTGTTTCTTTTAATAATTTTAGGGCCGCTTTCCGGCGTTGGATTGTTTCCACGCAAGCCATCTACCACGGAAAGGCGTTGTTTTTATGGTTGTAACAGATAATTATTAAGTTTGCCATCCGGTATGTGTGAAACCGAGAAGGACTTTTGGTCTGAATTTTGATACCATAACGGGTTATGAATCACGGGCTTTCACCGAAACACGACGGGCGTGTCGCTTAAAGTTAGCGGAAAAGACTCGTTGAAAGGACGTTGCTGGCCATAGTTAGAGCTAAATGGAAAGAGCATATTTACCTATAATATTAATCGGTATATCTTCGATATTACTTTCGGGCTGTTCCAGGTCCGGCGGTGGGGAGTTGGTCGGCGTAAAGCGCGCGCACCTTAAAACCAGCCGGGTGCCACATGGTATGGTACTGATTCCAGGGGGCACCTTTATCATGGGCCAATCTGATGAAGACATCACGTTTTCACAGGTCGCCCAAAACAGGCAGGTAACCATTTCATCATTCTACATGGACGAGACGGAGATTTCCAACAGCGAATACAGGCAATTCGTCTATTGGGTACGCGACTCCATTCTCATCTATAATTACCTGCAAGACGATAGCTATTTCGTGGAGGTAGAAGGCACCAATGAACGATACATTGATTGGTCCAAAGTAAATGGTGGCAAGCGGTCGCTATGGACCTCCAAAGACCAGGATGTGCGCGAACGGACACGCCAGATGTACTATCAGGGCGAGGATCGCATATTCGGCAAAGACGAGCTCGACGTCCGCCTGCTACGATACCACTACGATTGGTATGACCTACGCGCCGCGACCGCCGCAAAGAACGACCCCACCAAAACACGGTCGGACTTCATCCGGAGGGATACCATCTTGGTATACCCCGACACAACGGTATGGCTCAATGACTTCAGCTATGCCCAGAATGAGCCGATGGTAGAAGGCTATTTCTCGCATCCATCGTTTGACGAGTACCCCGTGGTTGGCGTTACTTGGCGGCAGGCACAGGCATTCAACACGTGGCGCAGCCGACTATTTGAAAACCACCAGCGTAGCCGCAAGACCAACAGCCGTGAAATCCGGCAGCCCTACATGCTGCCTTCCGAAGCGGAATGGGAGTATGCCGCCCGTGGCGGCCGCGTGGGCACCCAATACCCTTGGGGCGGGCCGTCTGCACGCAATGCGAAAGGTTGCTTGATGGCCAACTTCAAACCTGGCCGCGGCAACTATATCGACGACGGTGCAGCCTATACCGCCCCGGTATACTCGTATTTTCCCAACGATTTCGGACTGTACAATATGGCCGGCAATGTGGCAGAATGGACCTCATCGTCGTTTAACGAATCGGCATCGTCTTTCGTGCACGACATGAACCCCACCTACCGTTATGATGCAGCAGCGGAAGACCCCCAATCATTGAAACGCAAAGTGGTGCGTGGCGGCTCTTGGAAAGACATCGGCTATTTCTTACAGAATGGTGCCCGCGCCTACGAATATCAAGACACGTCCAAGTCATATATTGGTTTCCGGAGTGTGTCAGCCTACCCCGGTGTTGACCCTATGAATAATTAACATACTACAATTTCGCAATCTACACAACAAGCAATATCATGGCAGAAAAACGCAAATTCAAAATTGGAATCAATAACATCGTCTCCTGGGGAGCTACCGTCGTCATCATTGGGCTTATGGCCAAGTTACAGCATTGGCCAGCGGGCGACTGGCTGATCATTCTAGGTCTCGGCACGGAAGCATTGCTGTTCCTCCTCCTCGGCTTCCAAACGGAAGAGAAAGAAGTCGATTGGAGACGTGTGTATCCTGAATTAGCGGAAGACTACCAAGGCGAGCTGCCGAAAACTACCGCACGGCCAGTTGCCAACACAGGGAGCACCGCCGCGCTCGACAAAATGCTGGCCGAAGCCCGGATCAGTCCGGAGTTGATCGGCAACCTCGGCGATGGCCTTCGCTCCTTCGGCGATAAGGTCGCCGCCATATCTAATGTGTCTGACGCCTCCTTGGCTACCTCTCAGTTCACCGAGCGGGTAAAGGGCGCTACGGGTAGCGTCGACAAGCTTAATGCAGCCTTTGAGAAAGCCTCCAACGACCTCGCCGGCATTAGCACGAGTGGTGGCGACCTAACCGCCTACCACGAGCAGGTACACAAGCTTGCCAACAACCTGCAACACCTCAATGCCGTATACGAGCTGGAATTGCAGGATACCGGCAAAAAGCTACAGACCATATCCCAACATTACGACAGCATTGCCCATACCCTGCAGAACTTCAACGACTCCGTAGTGGATACCCAGCAGTTCAAAGATCAAGTGGCCCACCTCAATAAAAACCTGGCGTCGCTTAATGCCGTATACGGAAACATGCTGGCTGCCATGAACCAGCCGCGCGTGTAATTTTATTTTTTTAAGATACCTTAACGAATAACATTACAGCATGGCAGCAGGAAAACAGACCCCGAGGCAACGTATGATGGGTATTTTATACCTCGTTTTGTTGGGATTAGTGGCATTGAACGTGAGTGATTCCGTGCTCGATGCCTTCAAGAACCTAGCAACAAGCCTCAATACGTCTACCCAAAACACCCAGGAAGGCATAGACAACATGTTCAGTGCTTTCCGGGCAACCAAACTGAAAGATGAGCCCGAACGGGCCCAGCCTATATTAGACCGCGCCGAGCAAGCAAGCCTGTTGGCCAGCAGCCTATCGGGCTATATCGATTCGCTACAAACCATACTGGAGGCCGAGGGCGGTGGACAGAACGAAGCCACGGGTGATGTCCGCAAACGTGACAACCTCAGCATCAGCCCCCGTATGATGATCAAACAGACGGAAAATGGGATGAGCCGGGCAGAACAATTACGTAACCGCATCAATGAGACGCGCGAGCAGCTCCTGGCGCTGGCAAACAATGAAGTATCATTTTCGTTAGATGCCCAAGACCCACCGTCGCGTGCCGGCCGTCAGAAATCCTGGGAACAGGCAAATTTCGGTGATGGCATCCCGCTTACCGCGGCGATGACTGCATTGGAAAAAATCAAGGCCGACCTTAAGAATGCTGAGGCCGTGGTCGTGAAACACATCTTCGGTGAGATGGATATGGCCGTGGTAAACCTCGACCGATTTGCCGCAGTAGCCGTTGCCCCGTCCTCTTACGTTATCCAAGGGCAACCGTATACCGCAAAAGTGTTCCTCACTGCCTACGATTCGAAGTCTACTCCCGAGATATCCGTTGGAGGCAGCACACTACCCGTTATGGACGGACAAGCCACTTATTCTGTCAACACATCAAGTGAAGGAGTATTCAACTGGACAGGAACCATCCGCGTTAAACAGACCGACGGCACCGTCAAGGAATACGTGACCGAACCGCAGACGTATCAGGTTGCACGGCCCTCGGCTGTTGTTTCGCCCGACGCAATGAACGTGCTGTACATCGGCGTGGACAACCCCATATCGGTATCGGCGCCAGGTATCCCCAAAGAGAGCCTGCAGGTAAGCGGACAGGGCGCTACCATTTCCGGGTCGGGCGGCAAATATGTGGCAAGGGTGAACCAACCGGGCACCGCCAGTATCCATGTGTCGGCCCGTATCGGCGAGCAGACACAGTCACTAAGCTCCACCGAGTTCCGCGTAAAACGGATACCCAAACCCCAAGCCCGCGTGGCGGGTCGATCGGGCGGCACCGTTGCCGCAGCCCAAATACGTGGGCAGGACCGCATATTCGCTGCATTGGAGGATTTCGAGTTCGATGCCAAGTTCAATATTTCGCGTTTTTCGATGTTGATACAGAAACCGCGCGTTGACCCCATGGGACCTTACCAGGCCACAAACGGCACCTTCTCGGGGCCAATGCAGAATGCGCTCAGCGCCGTGTCGCCGGGCTCATTTGTGTTTTTCTACAATATCATAGCCGTGGGCCCCGATGGCGTGCAGCAAGAACTTGATCCGATTTCATTCCGGGTCAATTAATTGATAACGATGAAGGAGGTAACGATGAAAGTATATGGATTTTTAGTCATGATGGGAATAGGGCTATCTGCACACGCCCAACAAGAGAACCTATCCAACAGCACCACCCCTATCGCAGCGGAAGAACCGCCGGTAGATGGCTATTATGTCAAATCCGACATATTGGACCGCGAAGTGGTGCCCTATGCCGAAATCCGCCCCACCGATGTGGCTTATGTCAAACGCATTTGGCGCGAGTTCGATCTACGCGAAAAAATGAACACACTATACGCCTCGCCCAAGTCGCGGCTCATCGATGTAATCATGCAAGCGGTCATGGCCGGTGAGCTCACCGCCTATGACCCCACACCCACGGAAGGTGACCCTACGGGTGACAGTTTCAAGACCCGTCTCCCACCCGACCAAGTGCTGGGTCGGTTCGGCTCAGATAGTACCTTGGTGGAGGAGTATGATGACGAAGGCAACGTCATTGCCTCACACTTCGAGGCCACATCCTTCAATCCCGATGACGTCGTGCGTTTCCGGATCAAAGAAGACTGGATTTTTGACAAACAACGCTCCGTATTCGAGCCGCGCATCATCGGTATCGCTCCCTTGGTGACGCCCAAGATGGATGAAATTACTGGCGGAACAGCCACGGGCATGGAAGGGATGGATGCCCCCGAAGACATCGCTGGGCTCGATTTAGCCGGCGACGCCCCCGCTGTCGGAGCAGACGCATATCCCGCATTCTGGATTTACTTCCCGGAGGCCCGGCATATCTTTGTCAACAAGGAAGTTACTTCGCGACACAACGATGCAACGGGCTTGAGCTACGACGATGTTTTCATTAAACGACTGTTTTCCAGCTATATCGTCAAACAGTCAAACCCCGAAGATCTCCGTATCCGAGATTATGTAGACAATGGGTTGGATCGCTTATATGAGGCGCAACGCATCAAAAAGAATCTAGTTGATTTCGAGCAGGACCTGTGGTCATACTAACCACAAAAAATGATTTTCATCAACTCGATGAAAAATTTACTATTTTGGCACGTAAATCGTTGTATGCCTATTTATAATGCAAATGTAAAATTGATTGGCAACGTGTGGGCACATACGAGGATTGCGTAAGTTTGCATAAGCATAATTAACTGTTCAAGCTATTAAGTCGTGCAACTCAAAAAAGTTAAAAAAATCTCCGGGATAAGCTCGGCTGACTTCATCAAGGACTACCTAAACAAGAGCGTACCGGTAGTCATGGATGATTTCGTGGCCAAAGACAGTCCAGCATGGACCAAATGGAACTATGACTATTTCAAGGAAATAGCCGGGGATACCATCATTTCTTTACACGGACGGGAAGACGCATCAAACGACCGCGCTGCCAGTGCCCCTGTTGCAAAAATGAAATTCAGCGAATACCTGGACATGATCGAGCGCGAGCCGACAGATCTGCGGATTTTCCTGTTCAACCTCATGAAGCTGAAGCCTGAGCTCAACCATGACTTGATTTATAACGATGTGACAGGCGGCAAGGTACTGCAGTGGCTCCCTTACCTCTTTTTCGGTGGCGAAGGCTCCAGCACACGCAACCACTTCGACATCGACATGTCGCATGTCTTTATCACCCAATACAAAGGGGTCAAGAAAATTTGGCTGTTCCCTTTGGAGCAATCGGACCTGATGTATAAGTTGCCCTACAATTTCCATAGCATTGCTAATATCAAGAATCCAGACTACGAAAAGTTCCCTGCGTTGAAGTACCTCGACGGGTATGAAGCGGAGATCCATCCGGGAGAAACGTTGTTCATGCCGTCGGGATGGTGGCATTATATCCAGTACGTCACCGAAGGTTACTCCATTAGCGTGCGCGCATTGCCCTCTACGGTTTACGACAAGTGGCGGGGCTTCCGCAACCTGGTCATCACTCGCCACTTCGACAATACCATGCGCAAGATTTTCAAAGACCGGTGGTTTAACTACAAAATAAATGCGGCAAATAAGCGGGCCGAGCGGGCGTTGAAACGGGTGAAGTAGACAACATGTATTTTTTCAGGAAAAAGGATCCCAATAGACCGACCAGTTTCAACTTACGGGTGATGCATGTCATCAATGCCACAGCCATCATCCTGTTCCTATTGGCCATCCTTTACAAAATCGTCGATTGGCTTTGGCTCAATTGAGCCGT
>CAZTJY010000054.1:22785-25563 GCA_964613725.1 uncultured Parapedobacter sp.
ACAAAGAAATCATCCATACCTCCGAGGCACCTGCCCCTATCGGACCGTATAACCAAGCCATCAAAGCTGGCCAAACACTGTACATTTCCGGGCAGATTGCTTTGTCGCCCCAAACCGGCGAGCTGGTTGGGGGTTCGGTGGTCGAAGAAGCCCGCCAGGTTCTCGAGAACCTGGGCGCCATCCTGTCCGAAGCCGACTATGCCTTCACCGATGTCGTAAAGACCACCATCTTCCTTCGTGACATGGCCGACTTTGCGGCCGTGAACGAGCTATATGGTACCTATTTTACCGAGCAAGCGCCCGCAAGGGAAACCGTGGCGGTTGTTGGGCTACCGAAGAATGTGAACGTTGAGATTTCCGCTATTGCGTGGAAAGCCTAAATGCAGGGGCGGTTGAAATACTTCGCGGCAGCTTTTTTTGCAGCCGTACTTTGGGGCTTCATGGCCATTCCGCTGCGTGCCATTCGAGCGTGGCCCGCAGAAGATATCCTCTATTACCGGATTTTTGTGTCAACGGCATTGATATGGCCGTTTATCTTCCTTTTCCGGCATAAGCGGCTGTCTGCATCCATCCATTACCTACAGTCGGAGACAGCCGCCCAACGCAGAAAGCTGATTATGCTTACCGTAATCGCTTCATTACTCATCATGGGCAATTGGTTTGCGTTTATCTATGCCGTAAACCACGTCAGTATTCAATCGGCCGCCTTTGCTTACTTGGTTTGCCCGTTGCTCACCACCTTGGCTGCCTTCCTCCTGCTCAACGAACGGCTAACAGGACAAAAAAAAATCGCTATCGGCATCGCACTCGTGAGCGTCGCCCTCTTGGCGCGCGGTTCGTTGCATGACGTGGCCTGGTCCGTAGGAATTGCCTCATTCTATGCGTTGTACCTTGTAGCGCAACGTCTTATCCAACAGGTCGACCGACTGGTGGTGCTGGCTGTACAACTCACCATCTGTACATTCTTCATCCTACCGTTCCTGCTTTGGCAGCATCACCCCCTACCTATGAGTGCCACGTTTTGGATCAATATCGCGACCATCGCCATTTTCTTTACCATCATCCCGCTCTACATGAGTTTGTATGCACTCAATGGCATTTCTTCAACCACTGTAGGCATACTCATCTATATTAACCCTATTATCGCGTTTATAATCGCGATCGTATATTTCCACGAACCCGTCTACAAGCATCAGCTGCTCGCCTATGTGGTCTTGTTCTTCGCCGTATTCCTGTTCAATTGGGGCTCACTACGAAAAGTTTTCCATAAATTCGCATGAACCGTTGGATGTAGACATTCCCTGTGGCACCACTCAGCACCATAACCCCCATTGAATACCTCAAAGGTGTCGGGCCCGCCCGCGCCGAGGTGCTCAAGAGTGAGCTCGGTATCCACACGTTCGGCGACCTGCTCAAGCATTATCCTTACCGCTATATCGACCGCACCCAGTTCCATAAAATCAAACAGCTCCATCCCGATATGGCTGCCGCTCAGGTGATCGGCCGCCTGTTGCGTGTCGAAGAGGTCGGGGAAAGGCGCGGTAAGCGGCTCGTGGGCCACTTCCGAGACGATACGGCCACCATGGAGCTGGTGTGGTTTCAAAGCATCGGTTGGCTCAAAAAAAGCTTGCAGGTTGGCGCTCCCTATATCGTCTATGGAAAGCCCAATATCTTCAACAACCAGCTCTCCATGACGCATCCGGAGATGGAAATATACAAGCCCGGCAGCCCCCAACAGGGCAACCTCAGCTTGCAGCCCGTATACAACACTACCGAGAAACTACGCAAGTTCGCGCTCGACAGCAAGGGTATCCAAAAACTGCAGGCAGCCCTCCAAGAAAGCATCGGCACACAGCTCAGCGAAACACTACCCGATTACATCGTGCAGCAGCACCGCCTCTTGCCGTTGCCCCGGGCGTTGGCAGCCATTCATTTCCCGCGAGACAACAACGAACTAACCCGGGCTATCCACCGTTTAAAATTTGACGAACTATTTTTTATCCAACTAAAGCTACTCAAAAACAAGCTGCTCAATACGCAGAAGTTCAAGGGCCATCGGTTCGATACAGTGGGCGATACGTTCAATACCTTTTACCACGAGCAACTCCCATTTCCCCTCACCAATGCCCAGAAACGGGTAGTCAAAGAAATCCGTCGAGATACCGCGTCTGGAGCCCAACTTAACCGGCTCGTACAGGGCGACGTGGGTAGCGGCAAAACCGTTGTTGCCCTGATGGCCATGCTGCTAGCCATCGACAATGGTTTCCAGGCCTGCCTCATGGCCCCCACCGAGATCCTGGCGCAACAGCATTACCACAGCATCCGCAAGCTGCTGGGCAGCGGCATCGCCTCCGTACAACTCCTCACCGGTTCTGTACCCAGAAAAGACCGTCGCGTAATCCATGCCCAACTCGAAGCCGGCAGGCTCGATATCCTAGTGGGCACCCACGCCCTTATCGAAGACACCGTGCGCTTCAACAACCTCGGCCTCGTCGTCATCGACGAGCAACATCGTTTCGGTGTTGAGCAGCGCGCCAAATTATGGCGCAAAAACCGCATCCCGCCCCACATGCTCGTGATGACCGCCACTCCCATACCACGTACGCTGGCCATGACACTGTACGGCGACCTCGATATCTCCGTAATCGACGAACTACCCGCGGGCCGCAAGCCCATTAAAACCATGCACCTTTTCGAAAGCAGCCGCTTACGCATGTTTGGGTTCATGAAAGAGGAAATTGGCAAAGGTCGGCAAGTATACATTGTTTATCCGCTGAT
>CAZTJY010000055.1:0-8838 GCA_964613725.1 uncultured Parapedobacter sp.
TCAGAATCAAATTGAAATCGTACGATTACAACTTGGTGGATAAATCTGCCGAAAAAATCGTCAAAACGGTTAAACCCACAGGCGCGGTGGTAAGTGGTCCCATTCCCTTGCCAACAGAAAAGAAGGTTTACACGGTTTTGCGTTCACCACACGTAAACAAGAAAGCCCGTGAGCAGTTCCAGCTTTGTGCGTATAAACGACTGTTGGACATCTACAGCTCCAATTCCAAAACGGTAGACGCGTTGATGAAACTCGAACTGCCCAGCGGCGTTGAAGTTGAAATCAAGGTGTGACGGTTTCATTTTACAAAAAAGCCCGTCTCGTGCAGAACGAGACGGGCTTTTTTTATGTTGTAACTGCCTGTGCTATAGCGCAAATCCTAAACCAACGGTCCATACGCGGTTGGTCAACTTTTCATCGCCGGTAAAATAGTTGTTGTTTGATCCGCGAAGATCGGTTATTCCGAGACCGTACCCGCCGTGAATCATCAAGCCGTTAGCGAATTGGAAACCGCCGATGAAGTTCAAACCGAAGTCTGTACCCTTTAAAGTTCCTTCCTTATCAAACTCAAACTCCGTTTCGGTAGAACCCCAATCTGCATCGTACTTGTTTTTCCCAGAAAGGCCAAATGCAACATATGGACCTGCTCCTAAGAAGAAGCCGCCCGCATTCTGCACGGGAAACTTCGCAACAAAGTTGACGGGTACTTCTAGCCACATCGTATTCTGTGTATAGGAGCCAAATTCGTTATCGATTAATTCTGCACCTTTCCCTTGCAACGACACGCCCGGCTGGATGGAAAACCAATCCGTCGCAATCGGTGCGTCTAAAAATGCCGTTACATGGAAATTAGTCGAACTATTCGTTTGGTAATCGGCATTATCGCCCGAAAAATTATACTTCGGGAAATTTACGCCGGCTTTGATTCCAAAGCCCATGGGTTGCCCCTGTGCAACGGCACTTATTGAGAATCCTACTGCTACTATTGCAAATACTAACTTTTTCATGTTCTTTTCTCCTTTTTTAGTTCTAAAATGCTTGTAAAAACATGAACAGTAATCACAAGTTATGCGCCACGATTTGATAATCAAACATAAATCTTTAATTATCAGCAAGGTACTGCTTTGCACGAAAGCAGGCCGGGTGTATGGATTAATGTACACCAGTATCCGCAAAAACAACCATCGGCAAGCGATTCCCCGTATAAATTGGTGTCGTCTTTTCTTCTAAGTCGAAACGCTGTTAGTGGAAATGTTTGGTTTCCTGCAAGCATACGATAATTTTAACCATATAGGTTCCTATTCTCAATAATTTATCTTAGCTTTGCAGACCTTTAACGAAAGGGTCGGGTGGCCGAGTGGCTAGGCAGAGGTCTGCAAAACCTTTTACAGCGGTTCGAATCCGCTTCCGACCTCGTTTTTATGACAAAAAAATAAGAAAATGGGAGTTACACGCTTAAAAAGAAAAGACAGAAGAAATAAGGTCGTGGCAAAGAACGAAGTACAGTTTTTAAAACTGGGTCGCAACCTGGAGACGGGCAGCCGTTCCAAAATGCCGGCCAACAGCCAGATTGTTAAGAACAATGAAGTCCTTAACAAACTGGGAACCGCATTGAAAAAATAAGCTTACCGTTTAGTTCGGTCATTTTAACGACTTTTTAGCATATCCGCCATTCGGCGGATTTTTTCTTTTGCAGACATCCAAACCGTGTCGCCCATCCCGCCCACTCCTCCTCCGTCATAATTCATCGCACTTCCAACTTCCACCTTGGCAGAGGTGTGAAAGGACGAAGCCCCGGTGGCTGCCGCGATTTGCAGGATATTGTCTTCATTGATGCCTGACCCCGGCATTACTTCGATCCTGCCGTTTGCCTGTTTAATCAGTTGTGCGATGGTTTCGGCGCCTTCCGCAGCGGTATTTTTCATACCCGACGTCAGTAATCTGTCACAACCCAGGCCAATGATGGCCTCCAACGCTTCGAAAGGGTCTCGGCAACGATCGAATGCGCGATGAAAAGTTATGTGCATAGGTCGCGCAAGCTCAATCAATTCGGCCATGCGTACGGTATCAATCTGTCCATCCGCAAGTAACATTCCGATAACCACCCCATCGCATTTCGCTTCTTTGCAAAACATGACATCCGATTTCATCTCTAAAAACTCGATATCTGAATAAAGAAAATCACCAGCCCGTGGCCGAACAAGGACATGCACACCGATAGACAGGCCCGCCCGGGCAAGCCATACTTGCCCCAACGATGGTGTAGTTCCTCCCACATCCAGGTTTTGGCAAAGCTCCACGCGGTCGGCACCACCCTCCTGCGCTGTCAAAGCCGACAATACGGAATTGGCACAAATCTCTAGTTGAAAAATTTTACGCATGGTCCCCCAGATTATTAGTCGTTTCAAACCTAACCAAATTAACTTTTATACACAATTCTGGAAGCCAAAAATCTCATGCGACAAATCCCTATCTTTACAGCGACATGCGTGAATCGTTTGATATCATCATCATCGGCAGCGGTCTGGGAGGCCTCGTCTGCGCCACCATCCTGGCTAAAGAGGGGCGTAAGGTATTGGTGTTGGAAAAAAACAGGCAATATGGTGGCAATCTCCAGACGTTCGTGCGCAACCGTTGCATTTTCGATACTGGTGTACACTACCTAGGCGGCTTGGCGAAAGACCAAAACCTTTACCAATATTTCAATTACCTCGGCATAGCCGACAAGCTCCGCCTCAAACGGATGGATAAAAACGGCTTCGATCGGATTACCTTTGATAACGACGCGAATGAATATCCATTCGCACAAGGCGGGCAGAATTTTATCGATCGGCTCTGCTATTACTTTCCCGAAGAGCGGCGTGGCATTACGCAATTTTACTCGCGCATGCAGGCGGTTTGTAAGCGATTTCCACTCTATCACCTTGATGGCAAAGAAACCTACCAATGGGACACCGAAACTTTAAGCTTGAAAGTGCACGACGTGATTAACAGCTGTACCGCTAATCCGAAATTGCGGGCGGTATTGGCCGGCGCCAATCTATTGTATGCCGGAATTGCTGAAAAAACTCCCTTCTATGTGCATGCGCTGTCGACCAATTCCTATATCGAAAGCGCATGGCGATGTATAAATGGCGGCAGCCAAATAGCTAAGTTACTCATCAAAGAAATCCATAAGAACGGGGGAAAAACACTCAAATATAAAGAGGTATCACAGCTTCACATCGAAGATGGCCTCGTGCAGTCGATCTCAACTGCCGATGGAAGCACATATCGGGCCGATACCTTTATATCCAACGTTGATCCCAAGCAAACACTCCGACTTATGGGTCAATACCCCGTACGCAAATCGTACGTCAACCATATCCAGCAAGCAGAGAATACCATTTCGTCATTCAGCCTCTACATCGTACTGAAACCGGGGCGAATACCATACCTCAATTACAATTATTACCATTTTAAGGACGAAACCAGCGTGTGGGGCAATATTCATTACAAAGAGGCGGATTGGCCCGCTGGCTACATGGTATCCATGAATGCCAAGAGCGAAAACGACCAATGGGCAGAAGGGATGACCGTATTTACCTACATGCGGTATGAGGAGGTTTCCAAATGGGCAACGACGCAAAATACGGTCGCATCGGCTAGCCACCGCGGCCATGATTACGAGCGATTCAAGCAACGGAAAGCAGCGGTTATGCTTTTGGAGTTGGAAAAGAAATTTCCTGGTCTTAGGCAACACATCCGCGCAACCTATGCATCCACCCCACTCACCTATCGCGATTATATCGGCAGCGAAACGGGTGGGATGTATGGTTTTGTAAAAGACGCCAACCAGCCGCTCAAAAACAACCTTCCGCCACGAACGAAGGTTAAGAACCTCTTACTCACCGGGCAAAGCGTCAACATGCATGGCATCCTCGGGGTCACCATCTGTGCCGTGCTGACCTGCTCCGAAATACTTGGCAGAGACTACCTGCTCCAAAAAATCAATAAAGAAAATGGATTAAAAACGCTCGATGTATATGGCAACACTTAATCTCGAACCTTTAGAACGCATCCAGCCGATACCGAAGCAAGCCTTCCTCAAACGGTACTACGGTCCACAGCAACCGGTACTGGTTGAAAACTTAACGAACGCATGGAATGGTAAGTGGACATTCGACCATATCAAGTCGTTGGCCGGCAACCAAATCGTACCGTTATATGACAACAAACCTGCCCAGGGAAAAGAAAGTGTCTATGCACCAGTAACGAGCATGCGGTTTGGAGAGTATATCGATTTGCTCAAAACACGGCCTACTGATCTTCGGATTTTTTTCTACACGTTAAAAGACCATTGCCCACAACTACTAGAAGATTTTGAATATCCCGATATAGGTCTTAAGTTTTTTAAGCGTTTACCTGCGTTGTTTTTCGGCGGCGGACTTTCCAAGGTTTTTGCGCATTATGATATCGATTTGCCAGATAACCTGCACATCCATTTCGAAGGAAATAAACGCGTTGTCCTTTTTGGGCCCAATCAAAGTCGAAACCTATACAAAGTGCCGTTTTCGATTCACAATATCGATAAAATAGATCTCGATAATCCGGACTTCGACCGGTATCCGGGCCTAAAAAATGCACAGGGTTTTGAGGTGCATATGAAACATGGCGATGCATTATATATACCGAGTGGTTGGTGGCACTACATCACGTATCTAGATGGTGGCTTTTCGATGACACTGCGCGCACTCCCCCGTACACCGAAGCGCGTTGCCAATATGCTATATAACGTGTTTGTAATGCGTCTGATCGACAATTCCCTGCGGAAGCTACGAGGTCAAAAGTGGCTGGATTACAAAGAACGCTGGGCATATCGGCGAACGCAACGCGCCCTAGAGAAGCCCTAGTTGATTGCCGAACCGATAACTAAGCCCGATTTCGTGTGTAGTGTTGTTGATGCGCCTACTCAATACTTCGCTTCCCGGATTAAATTGGTAGCTATATCCCAACCCAAAGTTTGCAAAATTGAATTGGGCCATCCCTGCTATCTCTCCATAAGTTCGGAAATTACCGCCGATACCAAAAACCTGCTTGATAAAAAACAACGCCGAGGCCTCCGCTTGTGGGCGTAAGCTTTCGGAATAGGTGACCAGCACGGACGGGCGGAAATGGAAATCCGTACCCAATGGAAATAATGCCCCCGCAGTGAGGTGGTAAACATTACGGAAGTTATACCGGCTATCGTCAGACCCACCTAGGCTACCCAGCATTAGGCGAGGCAGGGAGAGCCCCACGTAATAGCGCTCGGGGCTATACAACATCACACCAAAGCCGACCAATGGATCGACTTCCTTTACATCCTCGCCGAATGCCGGATCATGCGGATCCAGTTGGGAGAAACGCCCGTCCATGTAAGCGATCCCTGCGTTCAGCGAAAGCCCCAAGTATTCCGTTTGGGAGATACGCACGCTCTTGGCAAAAAATGCACTGGCCTCGGAAAGCTTCTCTACCGCGAGGCTCTCGTGGCGGATAATGACGCCCGCTGTCGCACCGAAGTCCTTGAAGCCCATATGGCCGCTGCCCCAGAACACGGTCGGCGCGCCTTCTACACCCACCCATTGGCGACGGCTAATCACACTTACCTCCCCTCCGTCTGTCAATAGACTCGCTGCAGGGTTCAACACAGTTCGTAACCGCCCATGTTGTGTATGCGTCAATGGTTGCTGCGCATTTGCGGCAGCTGCGAACACTAACATCGCAGCCACCGTATTGGTTGTTATTCTTTTCATTTTTTTGCGCTTTGCTTTCTGCGCTTTGCGTTTTGGCTTTTGCTTCTTAGCGCTAATCTCGGCAAATGGCGACGGGCAGCCACCATATTCATTGTTATTCTTCTCATTTTCCTTTTATCTAATAACTAACGACTGATGACTAACAACTAATCAATACCGTAGTATAAAGTATCCTTTCTGCGCCCGCCATTTGCCATTTTCCTTGATCTCGACCATATAAAAATAAGTTCCCGCAGGCAATTGCAACTGTCCTGTGGAAATACCACGGAACACCCTATTTGTATTGTCATACCCCGAGACCTCCCACAATACCGTTCCATTTTTATTGATAACCGTGACCCTATTTTCTGGATAATCCTTGATTCCTTCCATCATCAGGAATTCATTGATCCCATCGCCATTTGGAGATACGGCTTTATGCACTCGCACCGGGAAATCACTTCCATCGGTCACGTGGATGGTAACACTTACCGGCTCGGCAGGATAATAGTTGGCATTTCCTTCCTGCGTGGCGGTGATGGTAATGGTTCCCACGCGGAGTACATCGAGGTTGGTCCCGTCAAGCTTAGCCACCTGCTCGTCGTCCAGCACCAGTGTTACCGGCAAGCCACTGCCCGCCTGTACGTCCAGCGGGATGGTACCAGCGTTGCGTTCTACCTCCGCAACATGGGGAAACTGGATTTCCTGGTATGCGCGCAAGACGGTCAACGTTGCACCTGTATAATCAAATGTGTAATTAGGCGATTGACCGCCACCGATCGTAATGGGGTATGCACCGACGTCGCTGGTCGACGTGGCGGTAGTTGCCGCTATAGGTGCATTAACCAATGCCGCTTGGGTATCGCCATTTACAAAGCCCGAATACCGCACTTCAAAGGTAGGATTCGCCTCGCCATACGGCCGTTCGCTATCGCTTACGGAAACCGAGAGTGTCGCCGCTTTGATTACCAGCTTTCGGCTAACCTCTTGCGCCGGTCCATAGAACCCACCTCCCGATTGCGAAGCGATTACCTGAACAGTACCTGCCCCGCTTATACGGAGGCGGTTGCCGCCCACAATTTCAGCGATGTCAGTGTCATTGCCGTGTATGTCTGTAATACGATAAGACACCGGTAAGCCGCTGTCGGCCGTAGCACTCAGGGCAACATCACCGTCGCCGTAGGTTTTCTCGGGCAGTGCATTAAATGTTATTTGCTGTGTAAGTTCTTCTACAACCAGCACACCAACGGATACAGACTGCACTTCTTTGGTATTCCGTACCACGCCATTGGCCTGCAGGGTATGTCGGCCCAATTCCAGGTCAGCAGGGATGGCAAGTGTGCCCTCAAACGTACCGTTTTCCCGAACGGGTACATGACCCAGCATTTGCGGCTCAGAGAATACGTACAACGTAATTACAGTTCCGGGCTCAAAACCGAAGCCTTTCACCTGCACCGAAGCCCCTTCGCCACGAATGATTCGGATAACCGCCTCGATGTCCGTAATAGGGATGAGCTGATCATTGATCCCGATGGAAGCCAGGTCCATCGAGAAGCCGTCGCTGCTGAGGCGCAGGTAACTATTATCGATGACCTCCAAGGAGACAGCTTGTGGTTTACCATCCACGGTGACTACTGCCTTGCCCGGTGCGGGTTCCGGCAGCTCGCCCGTTTGGTCGGGCACCGGTGCTGATGGTACCGTAGCGACTGTGACAGCGCTAAATGCGCCCGTCCCGGCTGCATTGACCGCTGCCACGCGGAAGCGATAAGGCAAATTGTTGGTTAGGCCCGTTATCGTTGCGCTTGTCAAGGTCGACGACCCCTCGTCAACGGTATGCCATGTAGCGCCGTTATCCGTTGTATATTGGATGGTATAGTCCGTTATCGGAGCGCCATCGCTATTAGTCGGTGCCGTCCACGTGAGTTTTACTTGTTGATCGCTGGATTCTGCTTTTACATCGGCTGGAGCCCCAAGATTGTCTCCCGCAGACAGGCCAGTCAATGTGTTGTCAAGTTGTTTCAGTGCCGCATCGATCTCCGACTGCGTGGCATTTGGATTATCAAGAACATCCTGTGCAGCTTCCAATGCTTTTTGCAAGTCTTCCCAGCTCGCCGGCGAGTAATCTCTCTCCGTCAGTTTGCCAGCGTTTTCAATGGCAGTTGCCAATCCTGCTTTATCAACTGTGAGGCCCGTCATCGCGTCGCGAAGCGTCTGAGCGGCAATATCGATGTCAGACTGGGTTGCATTCGCATCGTCATATACCGTTTGCGCTGCTTCCAAAGCGTCTTGGGCAGTCTCCCAGCTCGTCGGCGAGTAATCCGTCTCTATCAGTTTGCCAGCGTTTTCAATGGCAGTTGCCAATCCTGCTTTATCAACTGTCAGGCCCATCATCGCGTCGCGAAGCGTCTGAGCGGCATCATCGATGTCAGACTGGGTTGCATTCGCATCGTCATATACCGTTTGCGCTGCTTCCAAAGCGTCTTGGGCAGTCTCCCAGCTCGCCGGCGAGTAATCCGTCTCTATCAGTTCGCCAGCATTTTCGATCGCCAATCCCAGTGTGGTCTTGTCTACCGTTAGATTGTCAATAGCATCGCGAAGTGTCTGAGTGGCAATATCGATCTCAGACTGCGTCGCATTCGTATCGTCGTATACAACTTGCGCTGATTCCAGTGCATTTTGGACAGCTTTCCAACTTGCTGGCGAGTAATCCGTTTTATTTGGTTCAATTGCAACAGCCTCTTTAAGAGCAACTTCAAGTGTTGATTTATCGACAACAGTAATTATAAACGTAGCTGTTTCCAAACCATTGGCCGCATCGCTCACGCGCACCGTAAAGGTGGTTGCCGTAAGCGTCACGGTCGGCGTACCCGTGATCTCGCCCGTGGACGCGTTGAAGCTCAGGCCCGCCGGTAAAGTTGCGGCAGCGGTATTGTCTGAATTGTAAAGCGCAAACGCGTAGGGCGCGGTCCCGCCCGCGGCCGTGACCGGAGTCACCGCCGTGATCGCGGCGTCCTCCGTCGCAGCTATCGCGGCCACAGCCTGTGTGGCGACAAGCGCTTCGTTAACCGTTAACGAGAAGGTCGAT
>CAZTJY010000055.1:8938-25544 GCA_964613725.1 uncultured Parapedobacter sp.
TTGTAAAGCGCAAACGCGTAGGGCGTGGTTCCGCCGCTTGCCGTGACCGGAGTCACCGCCGTGATCGCGGCATCCTGCGTCGCAGCTACCGTGGCCACAGCCTGTGTGGCGACAAGCGCTTCGTTAACCGTTAACGAGAAGGTCGATGTTTCCAGACCGTTCGCCGCATCGGATACCCGGACAGTGAAAGTGGTGGCCGATAGCGTCCCGGTAGGCGTGCCCGTGATCTCGCCCGTAGACGCGCTGAAGCTCAGGCCAGCAGGTAAAGTTGCTGCCGTTGTATTATCCGAATTGTAAAGCGCAAACGCGTAGGGCGTGGTTCCGCCGCTTGCCGTGACCGGAGTCATCGCCGTGATCGCGGCATCCTCGGTGGCAGCTATCGCGGCCACTGCCTGGGCAGCTGTCAGTTCGCTGTTCACCGTCAGCCGTAAGAACATTCGTTTGAAACGCCGCATCTAAGGTTCCATCGGCAAGGCTAATTTTGCTGAGACCGCCAACATTGGTCGTGGTGCCTGACGGATCTTTATAGCTTGACATGATACCACCCGCCAGAAGGTTAGTCCCGTCCAAAAGGAGTGCAGTAACCTTGCGGCCTTCAACCGGCGATGCCCCAGCGTCAAAACCAGACCCTGTGGTAAATGGCGTTGGATTGACCTGACCACTCGCATGTAAACCGGCAATTCGCTGATTGGCTATTGTTCCATCCATCAGCGTGAACGGCCCGCCAAGATAAACGGAGCCATCGGTATTCCTGACTATCGAATACACAGGCATGTTTGCCCCTTTTCCGGGCCCAGTTGTTGCCGAGCCGTTCAAGTAATCCCGGTCGAGCGAACCATTGGGGTTTAGCCTACTTATACCGACAAACGACGGCAACTCCAGACCGTTCACCCTGTATTCCATACTACCACCGATCAGAATTTTGTCATCCGGCAGGACAACAATTGCGTAAACCGGACCAGTGCCAAACGACTCAGTCGTTTCTGGAATACCACCCGCATAATCAAAAGTAGCGTCCAACGTTCCGTCGGTATTTAACCGAACAAGATTTTCACATGGAATGCCCTTATAGGAAGTTAATACGCCCCCCACCAAAATCTTTCCATCTGATTGAAACGCTATTGCATTCACGACTCCGTTAAACCCGGCTCCTATGTCTACGGTGGTGTTTTGATAACCGGCAATTTGTGCAATTAGCGCCGACGAGTTAAGCAAACCAATGGTTAAACTCGCAAAATAGATTAACCATTTCCGTACAATTCTTTTCATTTGATTATTGTATGTTTAAATATTTTTGATCATTGTTAGGCATCTTTTATAGTCATAGGTCAATCAAGTACATCACGTTTCAACCCAACTCCCTGTACTTATCAACTAATCCCGCCCGGCTGTTCAATTGCAGCTTGATTTTATGCTTGTTGGTATGGTGATTACGTTTAGGTATAATCATGACTTTCGAATGCAGTATGTTCTTCCTATAGGTCTTCCATTAATCGATTCGGCTCTCCATTTGCAGTAGATGAGCGATTAAATACGGGACGATTAGATCGAGGCCACTCCATTAAAAGTCGATTGGGCTAGGATTATTGCCCGCTTTCTCCACCATCCGCCGCCGCTCATACAGACCCATCAACTCCGCGTGTCGCTTCAATTGCAGTTTTCCGTAAACATGACGGATGTGAAATTTCAATGTTTTCAATGTGAGCGAAAGTCGCTCGGCTACATGACTGTACGAAAAGCCATTTTGTAACAACGACACGATTTCGAATTCTCTTGAAGTCAGCTCCTCGCCTTCCAATCCAGCCGAACTGCCTTTGGAATTACTGAAATGGGCGAGGACCGTCTGTGCCACTTTCGAGGTCATGATCGAATTTTCATTAACCACTTCCAACAATCGCCGTTCAATTTCTGATAAAGGACTATCCTTCAACAAATATCCCGATGCCCCTGCACAAGCGACTTCGAAAACGGTGTCGCTGTCTTCTTGATGTGCATACATGACTACCTGGGTCATGGTGGATTTCCGCTTCACATACCACGTTACATCGATTCCCGATTTCCCCGGCAGGTCGACATCGCACAGCAACAGGTCAATGCGCTGTTCCTTCCAGTTTTCAAAAAATTGTTCGGCAGAGCCGACCGCCAATATCAGCTTGAAATTTGGCGAAGATGAAAAGTACGCAAGCAATGCGTCTAGCACGACGGGCTTGTCTTCAACGATCGCTAAATTATAACTAGCGGGTTCCATGGGGTTCTTTCATGAGGTAGTTTGCATGATTTTAACGACCACAAAGGTATGCCCCCCAGGAATACGTTTTCCCACCCAAGTGGGTGGCTTTTTTAGGTTGTTACTACCTGTAAGCTACGCCAAATCAGTCTCGGTCGGCCGAAGAAGCTTCCCCAAAAGCTTATCCATCGATATTTCGATAATGACCTCGTTCTTGTCGCTTTCTGCAAAATCGGCTTGAATGGTCATCTTGCACCTGCTGCCCAATTGCACCTTAGCAGAGGTGACGTGCCGGTGCAAGTGCAGCTTGGCCCAAGGCCCCGGGTCGTCATCCAAGCTAACAACTTGTGCCGAAACCAAATACTCCTCGAGTCGGTTGGTCCCGATAAAATCGAGCAACTCCGCCTCGCCGAAATATGCCACCGCTTCGGCTATATCGACATCCTTTAAACGTAATTCCGAGTTATCCATAGGTACACTGGTTTATCAATGTGGGTATTAATTATTTAATCCACAAAGTTACGTTATTCCGTTTCCGAATACGCCACCCCATAAGGCAGCCATTGTGCAATCATCATCTATACGGCGAACGATTAACAGATTAAAAAGGAAATTGTTTTTGACCCCAAAACACATGCATCCGGCGAGATACCAGCGTTGTGTTCTACCACCACAACATTGGGGAATCTGGTATCAGCCGGAATGCATGTTAGGCTGTTAGGTTGGCCTCTTATATTTATTAATCAGCTCCGTACGGCTGTTGATCTGCAACTTGCCATATATATTGCGGATATGATATTTCACGGTATCTACGCTGATATGGGTCTTCTCGGCCACCTGTTTGTACGATTGGCCATCCTGTAGCAACGACACGATTTCAATCTCCCTTGGCGTAAGACGCTCGGCATCAGCAGCATAGGACCTGTCCAAATGAGGGTTGAAATGGCCGATAACCATACGAGCGACATGCGGACTCATCACTGACCCACCTTTCAATACTTCCACTAACAGCTCCTCCACCTGCGGAAGTGGCGTGTTCTTCAACAGATAGCCCGATGCCCCTGCACAAAGTGCCTGGAAAATCGCTTCTTTGTCATCAAACACCGTGTACATCACCACTTGGGTAGACAATGATCGCCGCTTTACATACCAAGCCATTTCAATACCTGATTTGCCGGGAAGCCCGATGTCACATAGAAGCAAATCGATGCGCTGGTCTTCCCAAGACTCGATAAATTGCTCAGCCGAGTCAGCCGTTATAACCAAATCGAAACGCGGAGAAGCTTCAAAAAATACCAGAAGCGAGTCGAGTATAACCCGTTTATCTTCGATAATCGCCAGTGTATTTTTATCAGATAGCATGTATGTTTTTCTTCAGTGCTACAAAAGTAGGGGAAGTACCGACACATTTCCCCACCCAAAAGGGTAGTTCTTCAAGATTAGGGTTATCCGTCGATTAAAAGCGCTGGTTGTAATGGTTTTCGGTATTGTTTTTAGTATTTGTTAACTAGTTCAGCACGTGAATTGATCTGCAACTTGCTGTAAATATTCCGAATGTGGAACTTCACGGTATCCACACTGATAAAAAGCCGTTCTGCAACGGTCCGATAAGTCGCCCCTTGCTGCAACATGGATACAATCTCGATTTCACGGTGGGTCAATCGGTCAATCGCTTTGTTCTCTTTCTTCTCCAGTAGCGGATTAAAGTATCCAACAACCATCCGGGCTACCTGAGGGCTCATTACCGCCCCCCCATTCAACACCTCCACCAATTGCTCTTCGACCTTCGGCAAGGGCGTGTCTTTCAATAGGTAACCCGATGCGCCGGCACAAAGGGCCTGAAAAATGGTTTCCTTGTCTTCAAATACTGTAAACATAACGACCTGCGTGGCTGAAGACTTGCGTTTGACATACCAGGTTGCCTCAATGCCGGATTTGCCTGGTAAACCGATATCGCAAAGCAAAACATCGATACGTTCTTCATTCCATGTGTTAATGAATGCTTCTGTAGACGTTGCGCAAAACAACAAATTAAACGTCGGGGATGCCTTGAAATATGCCTCAAGCACCCTTCCGATAACTAGGTTATCCTCTATAATAACCAAATTGTAAATCGTTTTTTTCATCGTGTAGTTGTAAATAGTATTAGTTATTCCGACGGACTAGGAATGGTGCTTTTCATGGCGCTATAAAAGTAATACATTCCATATAGGGTAACACCACCCGTTTAGTGTGGTTTTTGAAAATTCAATCCGGACGGCGAAAACGCGCGCCTAAACAAGCCCAAAAACTAAATAATACATAAAGTCCGCCTACCCAAATGAGTTGATGTGCGTCTTTCAAAATGAACGACGCTTGTATGCGATTAAATAAGATATTCAGCACCATACTCACCTGCACGGCGATGAATAGGGAATAGATGACGGTCAAGACATAAAACGAAACAAGCGTCCGCTTCGATACCACACCTTCGTCCGTATCGACCATAAACAACACCCGCCATTGTACCAACAAATAGATAAAAGCCATTGACAAACGGGCCACGTAGTGCCACTGTTGGTTAATAAATCCATACTCGTGTTCAAAGCCCGTCCGCATATTGGTTACCAGCCGCTCTAGCAGCGCCTGCTTCTCGTTCGCGCTAGCTAAGGCATAGGGTATAATATCGATAAGTCCAAACACAAACGGCAGCAGGTGCAGGTACCAATAACGCGGCAGTTTATATCCTTTCTGTAATTTGATACGCACATAGAAATATAGACATGGCGCAATGAGGTAGTACAACGGAATGCCCTTATTGTAAAGATTTGGAATATCGATCACGTAGCCCGTGAGGATCGTCATGTAAATAAAGGCATACCACATGATGGCAAACAACGCCACGCTGAGGAACAGTTCGGCCTTGTCCCGCCGCCACTTCCGGTAGGTGAGCCGAAGGATAATCCCTAACGCGCTAAATGAGATTCCAGCCACCGCAAACGCAATCACCCACGTCTCCATATCGATTTAGGGTATTTAAAAAGGTTTACAAAAAATCCGGTGCGAGTAGGCACGCTTACGGATACACGGTACCCTTCACGATCTGGCCCGGCCGTGAACGATGCGCCAAGCTGCGCAGCGCGCAATTGCATGTTGCGGTGGCCATGTCCTTTACGCGTCGTCTGCCACGCGGCCTGGTTCTTGACCGATCCGTCATTGAAAATGACCATTTTGATGTGCCGGCTCGTATAATGCAGTTTAATATAAACGGCCGTCGTATGGGCATGCTTGCATATATTATGCAGTGCCTCCTTGTAGATAAGGTAAAGATTCTGCCGCACCTGCTGAGAAATTTTCCGATCATCCTGCTGGTCGATATCAAATGAGACCTCGATCTCCATCGGACCCAACATCTGGGAGGCAAGGAATTTCATGCGGTCGCTGAGGTTCCCCTGCTGGTTGTTACGCGAGTCGACCGCCCAAATGATGTCATCCATCATCTGAATCGCTTCCCTGCTGTAGCTGCCGATTGATTCAATGGAGTTCGCTCGCCGATTATCCAGACGAAGAATGTCCGTTTGCATGGAAATGCCTGTTAATAGTCCGCCTACTTCATCATGTAAATCGCGCGAAATACGCCTGCGAAGCTGCTCCTCGCCTTTTATTTTCCGCGCGCGCTCATAGACCACATAACCCGATACGCCGCCGATAGTAAGAATCACCAGCACGTAAAACGCCAGTGTTTCCGTAAAAGCGGGCGCTTTGGAAACCAACCAAGTGCGTTCGGCGACCAATCCACCACCGTTGGCCACTTCCGTTTTTACGGACACGTGGTATTCGCCGGCAGATAGCCCCGAGAAGTTAATCTGGGCCGAAGCGGGCATTTCCTGGTAGTCCGTCATCAACGGCGCAATTTTAAACAGCATACGATATACCTGCCGATACGAATCGGGGCGTACGAAATCCATCGAAAACCAAACGACATCCGGCGGAAGTTCCAGGATGTCGGCCAACTGTTGCTTTCCATACTTCTCCACATAGCGATTGGAGCGCATGCCAAGGCGTATAGCAGCGAGCTGTGGATTGGGAGCCGCCACCGTCATAGCGTTCAGTAATTCCCTGGGACGAAAGAATATGTAGCCACCTGTTCCGCCCATGAACAGTCGGTCAGTCTCGCGATCGTAATATGTCGCCTGGTGATTGAATTCTTCGAAGGGCAGACCATCAGTATGGTAGTAGTTAAAGAGCCTTCCGTCTTTAAACACCGATAGCCCCTCATGTGTGCCCATGAACAACGCACTGTCCGCCCAGGCCAATTGGTATACCGTATTGCTTGCCAGCCCCTCTGCTATACTAATTATACGGCTCGTAGACGCATGGTCGTCGATAACGACGAGCCCTTGCCCTTTCGTAGCCAGGTAGACCTTACTGCCATGACGGATGTGCGCGTACACATTCAAATCGGTATAATCTACAGGATAGACTTTCTGAAAACGATTATGCGCCCATGTAAAATAGCCCTGGTCGGTAGTAAAAGAAATCCCCCCCTCGCGTTCGGATATCGACTGCACGCGCATACCACGGCTAAAGAATCCAGATGCTGGACACACCAGTGGCACCGCTTTACCAGTTGATCGTTCGTATATCCATATCCCGTTGGATGTACCCACAAGGACCGTGTCCGGCGCGTACTCAATTAGGCAATAGGCCAAGCCCGAAAAACGTTCCTGCGTACCAACAGGCATGTTGATCGGGGCGGGCGTTACACGACCATGCGAAAAATAGGCAAGGAAATCACCCTCCAGCGCGATACAGCTGGTATCCGAAGAAAGTTCAAGGAAGGTGTAATAATTGTTTTCAGGAGCTTGGGTGAAAGGGGTAAGTTCCCCACCGTTGGGTAGCATATCAAGATAACCGTAGCCACCAAAATAGTAGGCACCGTCTTGTTTAATCATACCCCGTGCACTTCCGCAATCGACAAACTCGAAGGAGACGGTTGCAGGGAATACGCTGTATAGTCCTTGTTCGGTTCCCAGCAACCATTCATCTCCAAGCCGTTGCCAGCTGTTGATTCGTTTGTAAAAAATATGCTCGTTGAGTTGATGGGTACCAGTCCTTAATAACCGGAATGCCGTATCCCTACTGAACTCGAAATACTGCGTATCATGGAAAACCATCACATTATCGCCGGCTACAAACGACCAATGGTTCCAATTCGTAAAATCGCTCGTCGAGAATACCGTGCGCGGAAGGGCGCGGAACCCCGTGCCGTCAAAGACATAATAGCCTGACGAATAAACTCGGATTAATACACCATCTTTTACCGGCAGCAGGTCCTCCATGTGATTGAACATCCCTTCCGGAAAAGGTGAAACGGTCTTTTTCCCCGTCGCCAAATCATACCCATATAAGTTTCCACCAAAGGCCAGCCAAAGCCGGTCATCGTCGGCGACAAGCAGCCTGCCCACCGGGCGCCGTTCGAAGACGGCGTACGGGTTAAATTGGAAAAGTAAACGCTTGTTATACGCATCGATGAGCCATAAATTCCCCCGCCTGTCGGCCACATAAAATGCGTCATCGCTAGCAAAAAAAGAAACCACCCGGCGTCCAACAAGCTCGCCCAAAGGATGATCCCGACCCACAAACGACCACGTTTTCAAGTCGAACAACACCAAGCCGTTACGCGTACTGATCCATAATCGCCCCCACGGATCGGCATGCAGGCCATCCGCTTCAAAAAAAGGAAGTTCCTTTCCGTAGAGCTTGGCAAACGACGTCACAGAGACGCCGTCAAACCGCGATATCAAGCCACCAGAGAGCATCCACACCATCCCAAACGGATCTTTGGTGGCCATGTCGATCATGGTATGGTATTCGTCTACGCCGGGAAGGACCTGCGCATGTCTGTAAGGGGATGCTTCCAGGCGAACCACTGACCATACCATAACGATAAGCACGCATAGGGCTTGATTCTTCGTATGATTATGTGGTTTAGCATGCTTCATTGAACCGGTAGAAGTGATTCAAAGTTAGAAAAATTAGCTGACGTTTTTAATAAAAATCAGTACACACTCTCCCCATCCACGATCAGGTCTTGCCGTTGCGCGTCACAAACGGCGTATGAAAAGCCCTTTTGCAATGAAAAAGCACCGTATTCACCGTTTTTATCCAATGCCAGAAATCCTACCTGAATTTGCTTGGCAGTCTCGGTCTTTTTCTTGATGATGCGCTCCACCGCTTCGCGGCATGCGTCACGCGGCGACAGCCCCTGCCGCATCAGTTCCACAACCAAAAAACTACCCACCGTCCGGATCACTTCTTCGCCTACGCCGGTAGCCGTAGCACCCCCTACCTCGTTATCTACGTAGAGGCCCGCACCAATAATGGGACTGTCCCCTACCCTGCCGCGCATTTTGAACGCCATGCCACTCGTGGTGCATGCGCCCGAAAGATTCCCCGTGCTATCCAACGCCAACATCCCAATCGTATCATGGTTGTATTGGTTGCCCGGCAGTCTGTCTGTAGTAAACGATTTATTTTCAATGTTGATGACAGGCTCGTATTTACCTTCTTTAAGCCAAGCCTTCCATGCGGCCTCGCTTTCTGGCGTAAGCAGCTGCTCCTGTTCGAACCCATTTTCTAAGGCAAATTGTAAGGCCCCTTCACCCACAAGCATCACATGGGGTGTCTTTTCCATCACCCGCCGCGCCACCGAAATCGGATGGGCAATATGCTCCAACGCAGCAACTGCCCCACAATTACCCTCGTGGTCCATGATACAGGCATCCAATGTAACGTGGCCATCACGATCGGGATACCCACCTTTGCCTACAGTTTGATTAGACAAGTCGGCCTCGGGCACCCGCACGCCGGCCTCCACAGCATCCAACGCACACCCGCCGATTTTCAATATCGCCCAAGCGGCTTGATTTGCCGCCACCCCGAAATTCCATGTCGAAATCACGATGGGTTTATTCGTTGCCGTACCTGTACGAGGTCTACTTCCGTGGGCCGATGCCAGCCCCCCTATCGAAAACGCTGAAGCGCCGATAGTTCCAGCTTTTATAAAAGTTCTTCTGTCAATCATTTGCTTTTTCCAGTTTCTCAGATGCTGCCGACTGCCAATCAGCGCCCCAGCCCGCTATCCATGCATATTCATGCAGGGATTACACCACTTACTGCAATTTTTGTATACACAATAACGAATAATCATTAACTTCGTATAAACACATTCGATGATGAAAATACACTACACATTACTTTTATATTGCTTTGTCGGTTTAACAGTACATGCGCAAGTCCGTTTGCCGGATTCTGCGGAGTATGGTCTAATCATGCATATTGCCGAAGAAACAAAAGCCGAATATGCACCAGACAAACGTACAGCCCTTTTTGAACTCCGGTCCTTGGAAAACGACTCGCCAATCCGTTACGAAGTGGTTACCACAGAGGCGGACGCATTGCCCGCGTTTCGTCGACGTTTGGCCGATCATCATATCTCCGAAACAAAGATAGCGATAAATCTATTGCCCGATAGTAGCGTAAGGGATAATGTTTCGGGTGTGATCAATCTTTCCGTTGCCAACTTGCGCGTCCAGCCCCGAAACCAGGCCGAGCTGGCGTCTCAGGTACTGCTTGGAACCAAGGTTGATTTATTGCAGCAGCAAGATGGCTACTATCGCGCACGCACGCCGGAAGGTTATATCGCTTGGATAGCGACGTCGTCGGTCACCCCCATGACCTCGGCGGAAACGAACCAGTGGAAATCTGCCGAAAAAGTAATCTTCACAGCCGATTTCGGGCATTCCTATACGCAACCCGACCACAAATCGTTGCGCGTATCGGATCTCGTGATGGGCGATTTACTGATCGCGTTGGGCCAGTCTGACGGCTTTTACCATGTACAATATCCAGACGGGCGCCTTGCCTACATCGCCGAAGAACAGGTCCGCCCCTTCGACAATTGGTTAGGCACACGGCATGTAACAGCAGAAAACGTGTTGGCTGTTGCCAAATCCATGATGGGCGTGCCCTATCTTTGGGGGGGTACTTCGGTAAAAGGAGTGGACTGCAGCGGCTTTACCAAAACGGCCTATTTCATGAATGGCTTGGTCATTCCCCGCGATGCATCGCAGCAGGTACTGGCGGGTGAGCCTGTCGACATCTTAACTGCAGACACCTTGGATACCGAGAAGGCACTCCGAAATCTACAACCTGCCGACCTGCTCTTTTTCGCCTCGGGCAAAGGGCGCTCTCCCGACGCCCGCATCACCCACGTGGCGCTATACCTTGGCAATGGCGAATTTATCCATGCTGCCGGCACGGTACGTATCAACAGCATGCGCCCCGAGGCACCCAATTACAACGACTTCGAATCGCGCACGCTGGTGAGCGCACGAAGATACATCGGACAAGAAGACACCGGGCTGCAGCCCATTGCCACGAACCCATTCTATTTATAATTAGCATAAGAACACCACCGATAGCCATGAAAACAACCACGCGTAAATTTGGCAAGTTCACATTGCGGTACCGCCCTTACACCCTCGAGCTCCGACACGTTTTTACCATAGCAGCCGGTTCCCGCAGCACCACGCCCGTGGTCCTCACCGAACTGGAATACGACGGAATAATCGGTTATGGCGAAGCCTCAATGCCGCCCTACTTGGGCGAATCGCACCAAAGTGTATGGGCATTTCTGAACCGGATAGACCTTTCGGGATTCGAAACCCCTTTCCATACCGCAGATATCCTGACGTATATTGACCAATTGGCACCGAAAAACACCGCAGCCAAAGCGTCGGTCGATATCGCGTTGCATGATCTCTTAGGCAAAATCATGAATCAACCGTGGCACCGCATCTGGGGGTATAACGCCGCCGACACGCCCCACACGTCCTTTACCATCGGTATCGACACCGCAGCGATGGTACGGCAGAAAGTACAGGAAGCGGCACCCTATAAAATCCTCAAAGTGAAACTCGGGCTCGATACGGATAAGATGATGATCGAGACCATCCGCGAAGTAACGGACAAGCCGCTTTGCGCCGACGTAAACCAAGGATGGAAAAATCGGGAAGAAGGGCTCGAAATGGCTCATTGGTTGGCCGACCGGGGTGTCGTATTTCTCGAACAGCCCATGCCCAAAGAGCAGGTGGACGATAACGCTTGGCTTACCGAAAACAGCCCCATACCCACTGTCGCCGATGAAGCTGTTCAGCGCCTCGACGATGTGCGCAGGGCGTTTGGCGTATACAGTGGCGTCAACATCAAGTTGATGAAATGCACGGGCATGCGCGAAGCACACCAAATGGCCGAACTGGCACGGGCACTTGATATGAAAGTGATGCTGGGATGCATGACTGAAACTTCATGTGCCATTTCGGCTGCCGCCCAATTATCGCCCATCGTCGATTGGGCCGACCTTGACGGTGCGCTCCTTATTCGCAACGACGCATATCGAGGAATGGAAGTAAAAGAAGGCAAGGTAATCCTGCCCCATGACCCGGGGATTGGCATAACCCTGTCCTGACAGATAAGCTGTTTGATTAAAAACAAACTGTTGATTAACCAAATACGAACAAAAACCAAACAACGATGAAAAAGCGATTACTTTTTGTAATGTGGCTGTTGTGGTGCGGACTGGTAACCCATGTCTCCGGTCAGCAGCAAGCCGTATCCGGAACAGTCACTGATGCCGCAACCGGAATCCCGCTATCCGGCGTTACCGTATCGGTGGGAAGCACCCAAACGGCAGTGGCGACCGATAACAACGGAAACTATCGTATCTCCGTTCCAAGCGATGCCGTCCTTACTTTTCGGGCCGTGGGTTACACGGCCCAAGACATACCGATTAACGGACGACAGGTAGTCAACATGGCATTACAGCCGTCAAATAACGCGCTGGAGGAAGTGATGGTGGTTGCCTATGGCACGACAACGAAGGCAAGCTTTACTGGCTCAGCGACCACGGTATCTGCGGCCGATATACAGGATGCTTCCACCGTCACGTTTGAGAATGCATTGATGGGGAAAATGCCCGGAGTACAGATTACCAATTCATCGGGGCAGGCCGGAGCGGCACCCAGCATCCGCATCCGCGGCATTGGCTCCATGAATGCCTCCAATGACCCCTTGTACGTAATCGATGGCGTGCCCGCTGTTTCGGGCGGTAGCGGCCAATTAGGTGACTACATCTACACGTCCAACAATGTGTTGAACGCGCTGAATCCGGCTGACATCGAATCGGTCACGGTCCTGAAAGACGCCGCGGCTGCCTCACTGTATGGATCACGTGCCGCGAATGGGGTTGTTTTGATTACCACCAAACGCGGGAAACTTGGCAAACCCACCATCAATCTTCGCTCCTCCATCGGTTTCACACCAAGCTGGGCGACCGATAACTACGAAGCAGCAGGCGTGCAAGAGCAGGTGGATATGCTGTACCAAGTTTTCCACGACTATCGAACATCAAACGGTTGGACAGAAGAAGATGCGAATACCGATGCTTTGAACCGGCTGAATGGAAAGTTCAACCAGCATGGTTATTATTTCGAAACCGCTGGCACCGGCTTGAATGAATCCGTAATGATTAAGGGAATGACCGATGGCATGATCAATCGAGAAGGCACGTATTACAATTGGGAAGATTTGCTGTTCCGGACAGGTCTGTACCAGACCAACGACCTTTCGGTAAGTGGAGGCACGGAAAACACGAAGTATTATTCATCACTCTCGTATACCCAGGACAAAAACCGGGTGGTCATCAACGGATTTGATCGTGTGGCGGGACGTGTCAATGTTTCCCAAAAAGTGTGGGACCGTATCGAACTCATTACCAACGCCAGCGTATCGCGCAATAAGCAATATGGATACAACGATACACGCAACTTGGGCATGAATTACTACTTGCAAACCCGAAACTTACTTTGGCCACTCTACTGGCCCACAGACTATAAAACCGGCGAACCGTTTACCGCGCGCTATGGGAGCTATGCTTACAATGCGGACTACTATGAAAATGAGTGGGACAACGCCGCCAATTCATTGCGGTTGGGCATTAACGAGACCTTAAGTTTCCAGCTATTGCCATCGTTGAACCTGAAGTCGGTTTTCTCCTATGAGAACAACGAGGTGAAGGAATTTCTCTATTATAGCGCCAATCACTTCAACGGTGCCACCGACAACGGCGTGGTTCACGAAATGAGCACGGCCTATACGAAACTGGTCTCTTCAACAACGGCAAACTTCACGAAAAACTTCGGCCTGCACGGCGTGAATATCCTAGCTGGCTTTGAAGCTGAAAAAAATGAAACCGATTTTCAGCGTGCCTCGGGTTCCAATATGCCCTCTAGCGCACTACCTTCGGTATCGACTGCGGGGAAATTGGATGCCAGCGCCTACTCATGGGGTTACAATATGATGTCTATGCTTTCACGGGCGGAATACAGCTATGGGCAGAAATATAACTTGTCGGCGTCTTACCGAAGAGATGGGTCGTCGCGATTCGGTCCGAACAACCGTTGGGGTGATTTCTGGTCAGTGGGCGCAGCGTGGAACATCCGTGAGGAATCCTTCATGGCGAAAGCCGATTTCCTCAGTAACCTGCGACTGCGTGCGTCCTATGGGGTAAATGGCACACAACCAACGTCTAACTTCGGATGGCGTTCGCTGTTTACCTATTCCAATCGGTATATGGAGTCGGGAGGGGCTAGCCTTAGTACCCTCGGCAATGATGATTTGACGTGGGAAACCAATTACACAACTAACCTGGCGCTGGAATTCGGTCTGTTGGACAACCGATTGTATGGAACGGTTGAATATTTCAATCGCGATTCGAAAAACCTCCTGCAAAGTGTCCCTACGTCGCTTGTCACTGGCTTTTCTTCAATCCTGAGGAATGTCGGCGAGGTGAACAACAAAGGTGTCGAATTCGAGTTGGGTTATGAAATACTGCGGACGGGCGACTGGAAATGGAATGCCAGCGTTAACGGTTCATTTACCGAATCAAAGGTAACTAAGCTTTACGTCGGCGAAAATGAATCGGGAGCCCAACCCATTATCTGGAATGACCCCACCGGGGGCGACGCAAGGGCACAATTCATCTTTCAGGAAAGTGAATCTATGCTTAGCTTCTACGGTTTCGAATGGGCTGGTGTAGACCCGGAAAACGGTCGGAATATGTGGTATGTAAACAATCCCGATGATAACGAGGATGGCGACTTCTTACACGAAGGCCGCGGGGCTACGTATGATTACTCGGCCGCCCACCGGGTAATACTTGGCTCGGCAATCCCCAACGTATTCGGTGGCGTCAATACCGATGTCAGCTACAAAGGGGTATCGCTAGGGTTAAATTTCATGTATAAAATCGGGGGAAGTCTTTACGACGGAGCCTTTAAGGACATGGCCGACGATGGCTATTACTGGGAGCGCATCCGGGCACAATACTATTACGACAACAGGTGGACTGCGGAAAACCCGAACGGCTCGTTACCCAAGTTGTTGGGAACGGACCCTACCGACGCCATGCAACACAGCAGCAGGCAAATGCACGATGCCAGCTTCCTCCGTTTGAAGAATGTCAATCTGGCCTACGCGATACCCGCTGGGCTGACACAGCGGATTGGCATGAACAATGCCCGTATTTACTTCAACGGGACGAACCTGATTACCTTCTCGAAGTATAAAATTGCCGATCCTGAAGTTAACCAATATGGCACACGTGGTTGGGAAACCCCTTACGCAAAGACCTATACGTTTGGTATTGAATTTAATTTCTAACCGATTAGACACTTAGACATGAGAACAATAACCATATTTTCTATAGCCGCCTGCACGTTGATTTTATCTTCCTGCAGCGGGTTCCTGGATGTAAAACCGACGAATTCCGGCGACTCGAAAACATCCATTAAAACCGCGGGCGACGCCCAGGTCGTTATCAATGGATTGATGCGCAGCATGACCAGCTCCAACTATTACGGCCGCAACTTTATCATGTACGGCGATGCAAAAGGGGGTGACCTGACTATCTTTTCACAAGGCCGCGGACTGGATGCGCTGTATACGTTCAACCATACGGAATCCGCCAACAATTATTCCGGCTTTTGGTCGACACTATATGAAAGTATCCTTCAGATCAACAACCTGCTGGAGAACATCGAAGCTATCGAGGCCGCAGGGACCAATGAGGATTTTGATGAGTACAAAGGTCAGGCCCTTACGGCCAGGGCATTGATCCATTTTGACCTGGTGCGGCTGTACGGCCCAGCGTATACCGACAATCCTTCGGCATATGGCGTGCCCAATGTAACCACGACATTGGAGTATGATGCACAGCCGCTGAGGGCAACCGTTGCCGAAAATTACGAGCAGATTATAGAGGATCTGGAGGCCGCCGCACCGCTGCTTTCAACCAATCATGAAGATGGCTACCTAAATTACTACGCAAACAAAGCCATCCAAGCCCGCGTTTACCTGCATATGGCTAACTATCCCGAAGCGCTTGCCGCTGCTGAGGAAATCATCAACGAAGGTGGTTACGCGCTGTACGCCAACGGAGACTGGGTATCCTCTTGGGCGAGCCAATTCGGTTCGGAATCCATTTTTGAATTGGGCATTTATCCCGATGAGGCAGATCTGGGAAGTGCGTCGCTCGGGTTTTATTTAAGAAGGCGTGCGCACGGCGCTTCAGCGGCTGCGGGATGGTTTATGGCAAGCGATTATTTTCTGGACAGGCTCGGTGCAGACGGCCAGGATGTCCGCTGGGGTGTGATGGCGCAGGATGAATCCGATGCGCCGCGCCTGGGTTCCTGTTATAAATATAGTGGGAGTGTCAACCTGGACGGTGATGGCGACAAGGGGGGTAATAACACGGCCGTCAACATCAAGGTTATCCGGCTATCGGAAATCTACCTTATCGCCGCGGAAGCAGCGCTTGCCACAGATCCCGATAAAGCCGCAGGTTACCTGAACGAAATCCGTAAACGTGCCCCCAATTTGGCCCCGGCTACAGCGGAAACAATTCATCTCGACATGATTGTGGATGAGCGCAGTAAAGAGTTGTTTGCTGAAGGCCATCGCTTTTTTGATATGATCCGGTTGAACAAAACAATAACCTTCAATGACGAATTCCCTGGAATCACGCTTTCAACCCGCTCGAAAAGAATCGATAGAAGCTTCTACCGCACGATTTTACCCATTCCGATTTCGGAAATCAATGCCAACCCTGCCATAGAGGACCAACAGAATCCTGAATATTGATTGGGTGATGGCCCTATTAAAAAGGGCTTAGCCAGACGGCCAAGCCCTTTTTTAGTTCTCCGTGTCGCTATGGGCTGGCGATTGTTTCCGCTTCCGTCAGGGCCTTGGTAGTCAGATAATACTTAGCAATCATATTGG
>CAZTJY010000056.1:0-25536 GCA_964613725.1 uncultured Parapedobacter sp.
CTGACCCACAATGACTTTGTCCATTTCCAGCAGCAGCAGGTCGATGAAAGCGCTTTCTTGCTGTATCCGCTCGTTCAGCGCCCGGATATCCGTACTCAAGCCGGTCGGCGGTGTGTTGATCGTTGTTTCTTCCATTCAGACTGAAATTTTTTTTTGGGGCCGAAAATTATATAATACCCGGTGGCCATCCAATTATAAACTGTTAAATTGTGTTAAAAAATACCTACTTCCTGTACAGCGGGCCATCATACAAACGTAAGGATTGTCACCCAATCTTCAGCTTTTAAAAAAATCCTTGCAACGACAGCCAAACCCTGTTACTTTTGCTAACACTGTTAGGGAGATTGTCAGATGAGTATCGTAGAACGGAGAATTCGGGAGAAAGAGGCCATGCGGGCAAATATCCTCGCCACGGCTTGGCAGATTGTGAAAGAGGAGGGGTGGCAGTCGCTGTCGATCCGGAAGATCGCCGATGCCATCCAATACAGTGTGCCGGTGATCTACGATTACTTTGAAAATAAAGAAGCGATTTTACTGGAGTTTGGCAGGCAGGGGTTTGAACAGGTCATCGCAGCCCTTAAGGAGGCAAAGGCCAGTTCTACGGACCCAGCGGAGCAACTGAAAGCAATAGCTGATGCTTACTGGCTATTTGCATTCGACAACAAGGAACACTACCAGCTGATGTGGGGCATGAAAGCACCCACTTGCGAAATGGATAAATGCATGCCCGAGCGTTCCGTATTCAGGGAACTGGTGATGGGCCCGATGATGGAAATCATCGAAGAGGCCAATCGCGGGGATGCCGAAACCAACGCGTGCCTCAAGTACCATACGTTTTGGTCGATCCTGCACGGATTGATTTCCATTAAGATGATGGCACCGGCGGATGATACGGAACAGCTCAATAAGCTCGTGCTCGACGATGCCATCACTGGGTTTATCAGGAACTTGAAGGCTTAATTTTTTTTGCCTGATTACCTAACGGTGTTAGGAAAAGTAATAGTGATAGAATTTTAACGAACAATAACTGCTTTTTTCATCATCAATTAATAAAATAGAACATGTATAGTATCTTTCCAATCCCCGTGAAGCATATCCACGCCCGCTTCCTGTTTTTTCTCATCGTATTGCCCTTTCTTGTCTTTATGGAAGCATGCAGCACGTCCGCCGGAAACGAACAGCATGCAGAAGCTTTGCAGCGCTTGCCGGTAGTGACACTGCAGCCGCAGCGGGCCACCACGTACGACGAATACCCTGCGGCCCTGGAAGGCAGCAAAGACATCGAGATACGCCCCCAGGTAGAGGGCCAGCTCGAACACATCTACGTAGATGAAGGAGCGTACGTGGTACAGGGGCAGCCCCTCTTCCGCATCAACGCCCGGGTGTATACCGAACAGCTCAACAATGCCAAGGCGTCGCTGGCCGCCGCCGAAGCTAATTTGGTCAACGCGCGCATCGATGTGAGCAAACTCACGCCGTTGGTGAAAAACCAGGTGCTCTCGGATGTGCAGCTGGATGCCGCCCTTGCGGCCGAGCGGGTTGCCGAGGCCAACGTGCAGCAAGCCAAAGCCGTGGTAGAGAGTGCCCAGATCAACCTCAGTTATACGGTCATATCGGCTCCGGTGGCCGGTTACATCGGCCGTATCCCATTCAAGATGGGCAGCCTCGTGGGTACGGCAACACCCCAACCGCTAACCGTGCTTTCGGAAATTCGAAATGTGTTTGCTTATTTCTCACTGAGTGAGAACGATTTCATCGCGTTCAAAAAGCGGGTAGCGGGCACATCGATGGCGGAAAAAATCAGCCATCTGCCGCCGGTGGAGCTGGTGCTATCCGACGGAAGCACCTATCCGGAAAAGGGAACGGTGCAGCTCGTGTCGGGCCAGTTCGATAACCGCACGGGTACCATTACCTTCCGGGCGGTATTTCCCAACGAGGATGGCCTGCTACGCTCGGGGAATACCGGAAAGATCCGCGTGTCGCACGTATCGCCATCGGTTATCCTTATTCCCCAGGAAGCGACCTTCGAACGGCAAGACAAAGTGTTCGTCTTCGCCTTGGCAGATAGCAACCGGGTGGAGAGCAGGCCGATACCGATAACGGGCAGGAGCGGCAACTATTACCTCGTGGAAGACGGTGTGGAACCGGGCGACCGCATTGTGTATGCCGGACTGGATCGCCTGCAGGAGGGCACGCGGATCATACCGGAGCCGCTGAAGCCGGATAGCTTGCTCGCCCGTGTGGCTTTCTAATAAAATACCCCCTAATTTTTCTTAGTTAAAAACAATTCCATTCGATGTTACAAAAATTTATCGAGCGGCCGGTGCTATCGACCGTCATATCCATCTTATTGGTTATACTCGGCGTCATTTCCGCGCTTACCTTGCCCATTTCGCAATTCCCGGATATTGCGCCGCCCACGGTGGTGGTAACCGCTGCCTACCCCGGCGCCAACGCCGAAACGGTGGCCCGCTCGGTGGCCACACCGATTGAGGAGGCGGTCAATGGCGTGAAAAACATGACCTACATGACTTCCAACTCCAGCAACGATGGAAGCATGACGCTCACCGTCTTCTTTGAACAGGGGACCGACCCCGATATTGCCGCTGTAAACGTGCAGAACCGCGTGTCTAAAGCGAGTAACAAGATCCCCCAAGAGGTCATCCAGGCAGGCATATCCACACAGAAGCAACAAAACGGCTTCCTGATGTTCGTGGCGCTTACCAGCAAAGACAGCTTGTACGACGAGGCGTTTATACAGAATTACCTTAAAATTAATATCATCCCCCAGATGCAGCGGATACCGGGTGTGGCCGAGGTGCAGCCCTTCGGTGGCCGCGAGTATGCCATGCGTATCTGGCTGATGCCCGACCGCCTCACAGCCTACAACCTGTCGCCCCAGGACGTGATGCGGGCCATCGACGACCAGAATGTGGAGGCTGCGCCGGGACGGCTGGGGCAAAGCAGTCCGGAGATGTTTGAATATGTGCTCAAATACAAGGGAAAGCTTAACCGAGACAACGATTACGAAAACATGATCATCAAGGCAACCAACGATGGCCAGTTTATCCGCCTGAAGGATGTGGCCCGGGTGTCGTTCGGGTCGTTCTCGTACGCGGCCAATAGCCGCCTCAATGGCGGTGCCACCTCGGGGATTGCCCTGCTGCAGACGGCTGGCTCAAACGCAAACGAAATCCTCATCGAAGCCAAACGGCAAATCGAGCTGTTTTCTGAATCGTTGCCACAAGGGATCGAGCCGGTCGTGATGTTCAACGCGAAGGATTTCCTGGATGAGTCCATAAGCCAGGTGAACCATACGTTAATCGAGGCGTTCTTCCTCGTCTTTCTCGTGGTGTTCATTTTTTTGCAGGATTTCCGCTCAACGCTCATCCCCGCCATTGCCGTGCCGGTGGCCATCATCGGCACATTTTTCTTCATGCAACTGTTCGGGTTCAGCATCAACCTGCTCACGCTGTTTGCATTGGTGCTGGCCATCGGTATCGTGGTGGATGATGCGATCGTGGTGGTGGAGGCCGTCCACTCCAAAATGGAGCGAACCGGCCTGCCACCCGGCGACGCCACCCGGGAGTCGATGAAGGAAATATCGGGTGCCATCGTTTCCATCACGTTGGTGATGGTGGCCGTTTTCGTGCCGGTTACCTTCATGCAGGGGCCCGCCGGCGTGTTTTACACGCAGTTTGCGTTTACGCTGGCCGTGGCCATCGGTATCTCGGCGTTGAACGCCCTCACGCTTAGCCCAGCATTGTGTGCCCTGTTTCTGAAAAACCCGCACGCAGCGGGTGAGGACCACGCCCTGGGTAAGCGCGGTGGGTTCTTGAAACGGTTTTTCACCGCGTTCAATGTGGCGTTTACGGCGGTTACCGATAAGTATGTGAAATCGCTGCAGCTGTTGATGCGCCACAAATGGGTGGTGGTATCGGGGCTCGTACTGGTAACCGCCGTAACGGCGGTGATGATCCAACGCACCCCGACGGGGTTTATCCCGACGGAAGACCAGGGGTTTGTATTGTATGCCGTGAATACGCCGCCGGGCAGCTCATTGGCACGTACCGAGCAAGCCATGAAGAAAATCGAAGAGCTAGTGGCCAATGAACCGTTTACGTTAAACCACTACCAGGTGGATGGCCTTAACTTCATTTCCAATGCCAATGCAGCCCCGTATGGCGCGGGATTCATCCGCACCAAGCCCAAAGACGAACGCGGCCCCATCAAAGACTATGAAGCTATCGCGGCAAGCCTCACCCAAAAGGTGGCGGCGGAGGTGAAGGGGGCCGAGGCGGTGTTCTTCACCTTCCCTACCGTGTCGGGTTTTGGCAACGTGGACGGCTTTGAATTTATGTTGCAGGATCGGGGCAACGGGTCGCTGGAACGGCTCGACGCCATGGCCCAAGAGTTGATAGCCGCCTTGTTCGAGCGAGAGGAAATTGCCTTTGCCTTCACCACCTTTACGGCCGACAACCCGCAATATGAGCTCGTGATCGACGATGAAAAAGCCAAGCAGCTGGGCGTAAACGTCAGCGACCTCTTGCAAACGGTGCAGATCTATTTCGGCAGTACCTTCGTTTCGGATTTCAACCGATTTGGGAAATTCTACCGCGTAATTGCGCAGGCCGATGTCCCTTACCGTGCCAACGCCTCGTCGCTCAACGACATTTATGTGAAGAATGCCGAGGGCGAGATGGTAGCAGCAAACACGATGGTAACACTGAACCGTGTATATGGTCCCGAAACGGTAACCCGGAACAACCTCTACAACGCCGTGAGCATCAACGGGAAGCCCAATGTAGGGTACAGCACGGGCGATGCGATAGCAGCCATTGAAGAGACCGCCCGTGAGGTGCTGCCACGCGACTTCGCCTACGAATGGACGGGCATGACCCGCGAGGAGGAAAACGCGGGCTCCCAACTCACCATCATCTTCATCATGAGCCTCGTGTTCGTCTTCTTCTTGCTGGCGGCACAGTACGAAAGCTATATTTTGCCGCTGGCCGTAGTGACCACCATCCCACTTGGGATATTCGGCGTGATGCTTTTCATCAACCTCATGGGCATCGAAAACAACATTTACGTGCAGGTATCGATGATCATGCTCATCGGTTTGCTGGCAAAAAATGCCATCCTCATCGTGGAGTATGCCCTGCAGCGGCGGCGGGCCGGTATGGGGCTGCTCGAATCGGCATTGGAAGCCTCGCGGCTGCGGCTACGACCCATCTTGATGACGTCCTTTGCCTTTATCGTGGGCATGATCCCGTTGCTGCGCGCAACCGGAGGGTCGGCCCTGGGCAACCACTCCATCGGCGCCGGCGCCGTGGGCGGGATGCTTACCGGCGTAATGTTGGGGGTATTCGCCATCCCGGTATTGTTTGTGATTTTTCAATTCCTGCACGAGCGCGTGGGCGCCAAGCGAAAAGGCAAATTGGCCCTGCAACCGGCGGCACTGTTATTGGCGGTGACGATCGTTGCTTCTTGCAGTGTAGGTAAGGAGACCGTTCGCCCCGAGGGGGCTGTGCCGGCTACCTTCCGCAACGTTGCGGCGCCGGCGGCCGATGGGCCTGCGTTCGACTCGACCAGCATCGCCCAGCTGGAATGGCGGCAGTTTTTCACGGATACGGCCCTGCAGCGTATTATCGACAGTGTGTTGGCCCGCAACTACGATATGCAGGTGGCCCTAAATGCGATTACGCTGAATGAGGCCTACCTGAAAGAAGCCCGTGCGGCTTGGCTGCCCACGGTTCAAGCCGATGTGTCGGCCAGTTCCGCACGGCCTTCGCAAAATAGCCTCAGCGGCTTGAACCTGGCCGATTTCGTAGGTACCAATCACATTGAGGACTATACAGCAGCCCTGGGCGTGAGCTGGGAGGTGGATATATGGGGAAAAATACGGCAACAGAAGCAGGCATCGTTAGCTTCGTACCTGCAAAGCGCGGCGGCGGTAAAGTCAATCCAGACCCGCCTGATTGCTGCATCGGCCTCTGCCTATTATACCCTGCTGATGCTGCACGAGCAGTTGGATATCACCCGGCGGAACCTGGCGCTGAGCGATAGCACCGTACGGGCCATCCGCCTCCAGTACCATTCGGGCCAGGCATCTATCTTGGCGGTGCAGCAAGCCGAAGTGCAGTTCGAGAAAACGGAAGCATGGATACCGAGGTTGGAGCAGGCGTTGCTGATGCAGGAAAATGCCCTCCGTATATTGATGGCTAGCGAACCGGGAGATGTGCCGGTGAGTGCACGGCTGCACAGCTTTGCGGTGCCCCAGCAGTTTGCGGTCGGCATTCCGGCGGCAATGGTAAGCCGCCGCCCCGATGTGCAGGAAAGCGAATATGCGCTCGAGATGGCCAACGCACGGGTGGGAATCGCACAGGCCAACCGCTATCCGGCACTGCGCATTACGGCTGCCGGGGGGCTGAATGCTTTCCAGGCGAGCAACTGGTTTGTGATGCCTGCTTCGTTGTTTGGCAACCTAGCAGGAAACGTGATGCAGCCCATATTCAATAGCCGAAAACTGAAGACACAGTTCGAGGCGGCCAAGACACAACGGGCGAATGCCGTTATCGGTTTCCGAAAGACCGTATTGAACGCGGTGGGTGAGGTATCCGACGCCCTTGTGCAGCTCGACAAACTGAAGGCGCAGATCGCAATCGCCGAGTCGCAGAAAAACCGGCTCCACGCGGCCATACCCCACGCACAGATGCTGTTTTCGAGTGGTATGGCTACGTATCTGGAGGTCATCACCGTACAGCAAAATGTGCTGCAGACTGAACTGGAGTTGGCCGAGCTGAAACGCCAGCAGATAAACGCCTACGTGTTGCTGTACCGGAGCTTGGGAGGTGGCGTGGACTAAGCGTACGACGCGCGCCACCAACAGAAGTGGGCATCACTGATTTCCCTAACGCGAGTCGCTTTCGTCATACTTAAAGTGATAATCGACGACCACGCTCCCGGCCAGCAGCTTGCCCCCTTCCTGCTTAAGGGGTGCCCCCGCCGGTATCGCTACCAACACCGCGGCGCCCGATGGGGGGAGGCTTACTTTCGCGGTTCCGGTTACGCCATGCGCGATGAACCGTGCTTGCACGGCATCGTAAATGTCGCACGCGCCGCTTTTCGCGGGCAATGAGACCGTAGCTTCCCGCGTTTCCCCGTAGGGGTTGTACACCAGGTAGGTGGGGTAAGCGGCATCCCGGAAGAAGTCGGTAGCCAGTAAATCCAGCTGCAGGATGCCCTCCACATCGGTGTGGCGGATGATGCTTCCGAAGACACCCACATGGGCGCTACCGTATACGCTGAATTGTGATACGTCGGGGTTTTCGCCCGGCACCCAGTTGGGGCCATCGCCCTGGGCTACCGGTGCGGGGATGTGTTTGTATTTTCCAAAGGTCGATTCCTTGACCAGCCCCTCATAGCCGATCACCCCTTTCGTGGCCGACGCCAGGTGGGGGATGGTCTGGTGTTCGGCGGGCATGTATTGCGGGTAAAACAGCCGCGCGGCATTGGCCGCGTTGAGCATCCACTTGCCGATGGCTGCGGCATAAGACTGGTCGTACCGGACCATCGGCACCAAGGGGATGGCCGTGTCGAACGTGTTCATCAGAAAGCCATAACCTCCGTGGTCTACCGTGCTGCCCACGATACCCGAAATATCGAAACCGTTCCAGTTGCCTACCAGCACACCCCACCCCTCACGGCACACCGACGTACCATCAAAGGTCCATTCCAGTATTTTCGACACGTCGAAGTCGGTTCCTTGCTCGGCATTCATCCGTGCAGCGGTATATGCCCCGTAGGGCATCAGGATCTCATAAAAGCGGTTCTCGGATTGCGATTCCAGGGCCTGCTGGGCCCGCTTGGCAGCGGAAAGGTATCGCTCGTCGCCGAAGCGATGGTAAGCGGCGTAAAGCACCCACGCGTGGCCGCCGGCGGCGTCTTCCTGGGCGCAGATCCAGTTGGATTCGGGCGCCATTTCGGCGTAGTTGAAAAAGGTATGGCTGTAATTCCCATCGAGCACTGAATCGGCCTTGTAAAACTGCTCGGCAATGCGGCGGGCGAGGGTATCGAAACCGGCTTCTTCGGGGTAGCGGTCGTAAATGGCGTAGAAAAGCATGTTGGGATATACGTCATACCACCAGTCGCGGCCGTACCCGCCGCCAAGCAGGGCCACCTCGGGCGCGGTATTGTTCATCATGATGTTCCACCGGTTTTCCCGGTTGAAGTAATTGCGGAGCATGCTCACGTAGTTCAGCCCGTTTTGATGGCGCTTATCGATGCCCACCAGCGTGGCGCCCAGCACGCCACCCATCGTGGCCAGCGATTCGTGGAACATGCCTCGGTGGTGATGTGCGCCTTGCCGGGCGTCGCCCATGGCGGTGTAAAGCCCAACGACGGGCTGGTCGAAATTCCTTCGCGTGCTATCCCACCATACCAATGGCCAATGCGCACCCGTGGCATCGAAATCATAAACCGTGCTGTCATAGGCCCGTGCCAGCCCATGCCAGTCGATGACTTCCAGCGGCTGGGGAAGCGAGGGCATGGCATCAATGCGCGCTAACTGCTGTTGGGCAACCGGGGTGCCCTGTATGGAAGTGGATTCGGAGCAAGCACCCAGCCCGATGGCGATGCACGATAGAACGATAAGGTTTCGCAACATAATCATAAGGGTTAATCGGCCGGCAGTTGTTTGCCGAGCTCGGCATTGCCACGCAAGAGGCGCTTGGCAACAAAAATAGAACATAATTGCAATAATGCGATGAGGATAATGGCATAGCGCAGCGCAGCTTCTTCGTTCACGTACACGGCCAGGGCGATGAACGTGAATGCCCCGAACAACCTGCCGGCATACAGGCCGGCCTCATGGTTGAGGATATAGGCAAACTCCTGCCGATGCTCGATGCGTTTGAGGATATCGATTACGCTGAATTGGATGGGGAAATAGGCCAGATCGAGCAGCGGTTTTGCGATGAGCAGGAAAAGCATGAACAGCAGCACGCCTGTGGCGTTGTAAAGGGCTCCGTTGATAACCGCGGCAAGGGTGAAGCAGATTAGCCCGATGGTAAAGATCAGCAGCCGGTGCGAAGGTTTGGTGCGGCGGCCGAGTATATACATGATGATGGCTGCCACCACTGCGCCGACGGATTGCACCGTGCCCAGTGCGCCTTCCTGCCCCACCAACCGCATGATCAGCATGGCGGGGGCCGTCACCAGGAACCCCTGTGCCAGCCCCTTGAGCGCCGCGAGCAACAGCAGCCGGTACCACTGTACATGGAACTTGAAATAAATGAAGCGCTGGCGCACGGGATTGCTGAAGGTGCCACGGAAACACATCACCGATGCCACGACCGTGATGACGAACACAGCCCCGGTAACGATGCGGTAGGCTGCATTGGCTTCCCCACCGGCATGCCCCACCGATTCGATGAACCAACCGATCCCAATGGGCACGACCACAGCGATGATGGTGTAGAAAAAGGTTTCCAGCCCGTAGTAATAATTGCGGTTGCCATCGTTCGTGATGGCCAGCGCCAGGTAGTCGCGGTTGGCCCAGTAAAACCCGAACGACATGCCCATGATGAGGCCCGCGACGGCAATGCCGCCCAGGTCGAGGGTTTTCAGCGACATCATGACGGTCATCGAAACCGCGCTGAGCATCATGCCCAGCGAATACAGCGTTTTGATGTTGATGCGGTTGAGCAGGTAGCCGTTCAGCAGGAATGTAAGCGGGATACCGGTATAGATGGTAAGCTGGTACACGACCACCTTTACCGGATCATTCGAATTGCGCATCACGTAGGCCGCCACAAAAATGTCGATGACGGGCAATACGAACGCATAAATGAGGTTGGTGAGTACCAGTACCTTAAAGTTGATCGGTTGCTGCCTGAAATGGACAACCTCTGCCTGCAGTTTTCTGAACATGGTTTTAAATGGTTTGTATCAAAGCGTATCGAGTATTTCGCGGATAGAGAAGCGCGCCGCACATACGTGCTCGTCGGCAGCGCCGTAATAGACGGTCAATTCATCGCCGCTCACCACGTGGCCATTGGTAAACACCACATGGCCGAAAAACCCGCTGGTCTCATAGGGGGCCGTGGGCTCCATGATGGGATGGCTGCTCCGACCCAATACGACCGACGGGTCTTCCAGGTCCAACAGCAGTGCGCCAAGGCAATACCGGTGATTGGCGTCGGCACCATGGTAGATGGCCAGCCAGCCCTTCTCGGTGCGGATAGGGGCTGCACCGGCACCCACCCGCTGGCTATCCCAATAACCTCGCCGCGTACGGGCAATGAGTTGGTGGTTTCCCCAATGGATGCCATCGTGCGAACTGGCGAGCCAGATGTAGTTGCCGCCGAGTTCGACACTGCTGGGGCGATGGAAGGCATAGTACTTGCCGCCGATGCGTGCTTCGAACAGGGCGCAGTCTTTATTATGGGGTGGCAGGATCAACCCGTGCGACCGGAATTCCTTCCAGTCCGAGGTGGTTCGCAACGCCACGGCTACGCCGTTTGGCGATACAGCCGTGAAGGTAAGGTAATAGGTTCCGTCCAGTAGGCTGACCCGGCAATCTTCGATGCCGAAGGTCTCATGATGCCCTTCCCCCCAAAGCGACGGGTATCCATCTGCTTCACGGAAGTGGATGCCATCGGTACTGCTCAATAACCGCAAATGCGACAGGGTGGTCAGGTAATCCGCTCCGCGGTAATTGATGATGCGCGGATCCGACAGGTCAAGATCCGGATCATGGGTTGGCAGTGCAATGATTTCCACGCCCCCCTCGGGTTTCAATACCGGGAATGAAATCATTCCTTCCTGCTGTGGCGGGCGCTCGGCCACGCGCACGATAAGCCACGTCTTGCCATCGTAGTGGAAAACTCCCGGATTGAGTAAGCAGGCAATCTCCAGCCCAGCCATGGAGGGCTGGAGATTGGGTGGCGACAGCAGCGGATTTTGCTTAAATCGCATCGAAATATCGTGGGTCGATTCCATGGGCCGTATGCACTAATAATCGGGGTTTTGGGCGATGGTACCGGCCGACTTATCTACTTCGCCCTGCGGGATGGGGTAGAGGTAGTGGCGGTCCTGGAAATTCTTACCCATGGCGATGAGTACCGTTTCAGCGGTTCCCCAACGGCGCAGGTCGCTGAACCGATGGCTCTCAAAACCCAGTTCTACCCGCCGCTCGTGGTCGATCCACTGTTGTACCTGTGCTTTATCGGTCGTGCCGGTATTCCGGTCGGGGAGTGTGCCCGCCGGTGTACTGCCGCCACCCAGCATGGGGGTATTACGGGCCCGGGAACGTACTTGGTTGATGAGGGCGATGGCCGATGCCGGATTGCCCAGTTCGTTGTACGCCTCGGCTTTCCAGAGCAATACATCGGCGAGGCGGATGTAAATCCGGTTGACGGGCGAGTCGTCATTGCCCTTGTTTGCTGTATTGGTGGCCCCCAGCAGTTTATACACGGCTTGGTCTGCGACATTGGCGGTATAGGCGCTGCGGGGATCGCCGGCTTCGAAAGCGCTGAGGAAGTCGGCGGATGGCGCTACGAATCCCCAGCCGAGGAGGGCGGTCAACCCATTGCCGCGGCGCGGCAAGACGCCCTGCTTGTGGTCGAAGGCGAAGATGACTTCATTTTCGGTGAATTCCTTGCCCGTGTCGAAGGCATCGAAGTAATGTGCATTGAGGCTATAGAAACCAAGGTCTTCCAACGCGTCCACGCGGTCGACCACCTGTTGCCATTGCTGCTGGTACAAGGCCGATTTGGCCTGCATGGCGATGACCGCGCCGCGCGATGCCCGCCAGGGTTCTTCGGCTACAGGATATTTGCCGGCCGGCAGCAGCCCTGCGGCAGCGGCGAGGTCGCTGTCGATCTGTGCCCATACTTCGGCTATAGGCGTGCGGCGCGCCACTTCATATGCTTCGTTGAAGTTGGTGAGCGGATTCAGCACCAGCGGCACGTCACCGAAATTGACGGCGAGGTTGAAGTAGTAGAAGGCGCGCAGGAAATAAACTTCGCCCAACAACCTGTTGCGCAGATCGCCTGCCATCCCGGTTTGTTGCACAACGGCATCGTCCGCGAGCTGGCTGATGGCCAGGTTTGCGCGCGATATCCCTTCATAGTCATAGGTCCATAGCCCGTTGAAGGCGCCGTTTTCGGGAGTGAAATTAAAGGAATAGACATCATCCATCCAGGCTTGGTCGCCGTCGGGGTTCCATTTTTTGTAGGCATCACCCGAGGCGATGTCTTCCACGATAAAATCATTGCGCAACACCAGCCCCTGCGCCCAGTTCCAGTCGCCGAACAGGTTGAGCGTGCTGGCCAGCGGCACGTAAGCATTCGTAACCGCACCACTGATGGTGCCAACGGTCGGGTCGGTCTGTACCTGTTCTTCGGTAAGGATGCCGATCGGTTCTTTGTCCAAGTATTTCTCGCAGCCTACCAGCGAAAGCAAGGCCGCAATGGGTAGGTATTTCAGGTAAGTTCTCATCGTTTTGTCCTCCACATTAAAAGGTTACATTTACACCAAACAACACGGCGCGCGACTGCGGATAGGTGCCCTTGTCGATCTGGTCCGTCGTTTCCGGATCCAATCCGGTATAATTGGTCGACGTAAACAGGTTCTGCCCCGATACATACAGCCTGACGTTCTGGATGCCCCAGTTTGCCTGCTGGAGCAACCTGCCGAACGAATAGCCCAATTCCACGTTTTTGAGGCGCAGATAGGATGCATCTTCGACGTAGATGCTCGATACGCGGCTGCTTCCATTGTCGGTGAAGCTTACACGGGGGATGCTATTGGTGCTCCCCTCGCCACTCCAGGCACCCAACACCGCTGAGGTGTAATTGAATGGCCGAGTGTCGTAGTCGAGTATTTTCTTGCCGTCGTTGTAACGGTCAATGCCCTGCACGCCCTGGATGAAGACGGCCAGGTCGAAGCCTTTGTAGCCGGCCGAAAGGTTAGCACCGAAGCTCAACTTGGGTATGGGGTTACCAATGAACGTGCGGTCCTCGTCATTGATGATGCCATCGTCATTAAGGTCTTTGAAGCGGATATCGCCGGGCTGTGCAGCTGGATTGTTGGTGCCATGCAGATGGCTGTTCACTTCGCTGGTGTTCTGGTAGATGCCTTCCATCACGTAGCCGAAGTAAACATCCAACGGTTGCCCGACTTCGGCGCGCGATACTTCGCCGATAATGCGGGGTACATTGGGGTGGAGTTTCTCCACACGGTTGGTCAACGTCGCCATATTGGCGTTGATGCCATAGACGAATCCTCCCGGTGTGGCATCCCGCCAGCCGAGGCCGATTTCGAGGCCTTTGTTCGATACCTGGCCGGCATTGACGTAGGTGGCGCCGACATTGCCCACAAGGTTGGGGAGGCTTACCGCCAACAGGATATCATTGGTTTGCTTCACGAAATAGTCAAACGTCAACGATAGCCGGTTGCGCAACGTAGCCACATCGAGGCCGACGTTGTGTTGCGTGGTCGATTCCCACCGGAGATCGGGGTTGCCATACCGTGTGATATGCCCTTCCCGGGAATACAGGGTACGATATGCGTAATTGGGTATCGACTGGTTGCCCAGCGTACCGGTGCTCAGCCGCAGCTTGAGGTAATCCAGCCAATCCACGTCTTGCATAAAGGTTTCTTCCGACAACACCCAGCCGGCAGATACGGAAGGGAAATAGCCCCATTTCTTGTTTTCGCCGAAGCGTGAAGACGCGTCGGCACGGAGGTTGGCCGTAACCATGTATTTGCTGTCGTAAACATAGGTAGCCGTGCCGAATAGCGAGAACAGCGCCCATTCTTGCCCGAAGCCACCATTCCATAGGTCGGCATCGGTAGGGCCCAGGTCAATGTAGTGGAACGATGGATCGGTATACTCGTACCGCCGGCGCGAGGCATTGATGGAAGAGCTGGTATTGTTGATGAATTCCGTACCCACCAACGCATTGACGCTGTGCTTGCTGGCGAAGGTCTTGTCATAACTGAGCGTGTTGTTCCAAGTAATGGTATAGTCTTCGCCGCGGTCTTCATTAAGTCCGTTGGGCCGGTTCTGGCGGCCCTGGCCCTGGTCGAGCGGCCCCGCGTTGCCGTCGTCATCGCCGAAGTTTTCGAAAAAGGCTTTCGTATGGTTGAAGTTCAGTTCGACACCCACATTGGTACGGAACTTCAGTGATTGGTCTTGCAGGAGCGCATATTCGCCGAACACATTACCGAAGGCCTTAAACTGCCGGAGACGATTGTCGGTAAAGCGGGCGAGCGCGATGGGGTTTTGCGTCCATTCGTATTTGGAACTTTCAAAGGTGCCATCGGGGCGGTAAAACGGTAAATCGGTAAACGGATCCCGGATGCTGTATGTAGGGTCGTTCGCGTCTTTGTATACCGACAATACAGGGGGGCGCAGCAACGCGTGGCGGATGATGCCGGGGGCATCCCCGCGCGACGACAGGAGATCGCGCGTCTCATGCGAGAGCTGGAGGTTGGTGCCCACGCGGATACGGGTAGTTAGCTGCGCGTTGACGTTGCTGCGCAGTTGGATACGCTCGTATTGGTCGTTATCGAACACCACGATGCCGTTTTGCTTGTAGTATCCGCCAGACAGCATATACTGGACCTTTTCGGACCCGCCGCTAGCCGATAGCTGCAGGTTTTGTGATCGGCCGGTATCAAACAATTCTTCCAGCCAATCGGTATTGGCCAAATCGCTGCGGCCTTTTTCTGCGGTATACGGGTTGGTACCGCTATAGCCGCTGTTGTTCCAAGCTTGTTCCAGGGTATGGAGGTATTGCGTGGTGTTCAGCAGGGTCGGCAGGTTGGTAACCTGCTGGATGCCGTTGTAATAATTGACATCGAGTGCCGTGCGTCCGGCACTGCCCTTTTTCGTGGTGATCAGTACCACGCCGGCCGCCGCGCGGGAGCCGTAGATGGCTGCAGAGGCGGCATCTTTCAGCACCGTCATCGACTCGATATCCTGCGGGTTGATGAAAGAGAAATTGGTGGACGGGATGCCATCCACAATAAACAGCGGGCTGTTGTTTCCGATGGTGCCCACACCGCGGATGCGGATATCGATCGGGTCGCCCGGTGCGCCCGTGGCTTGTGTTACCTGTACGCCGGCAACTTGCCCTTGCAGCATCTGGCTTACATCCGGCACGCGGCGCTTCTGTGCGTCGGCCATGGAGACCGTCCCGACCGCGCCGGTAATGGTGGTTCGTCGCTGGCTGGTGTAACCAACCACCACCACCTCGTCAAGGTCGTTCGCGGTGGGTTGTAAAACAATCACGATCGGCTGCTCGTTGCCGACGGTGTACGATTGCCTGGAATAGCCGATATAGCTGACCATCAAAACGGATCCGGGGGCAGCGGCGATGGTAAAAGCACCGTTATTATCCGTGCGTACGCTTACCGCACTGCCTTCCACGTCGACAGAAGCGCCGGCTAGCGGGATGCCCTGTTGGTCTGTTACCCGCCCGCTAATGGATGGCTGCTGTGCGTGGATAGTTCCGAGACTAACCAGCATAACCATCAACGACAGAAGCAACTTACTGAAAACTGTATTAATTGGTTCCATACATCATGAATTTAAACTATTGTACAATTGGTAAGGCAAATGTAGCCGACCTCTGGTACGGCATACTGTACTATGGTTTCAATGTTGTGTACAAACGATAGCGTGTGTTGATAATAAGTTGTTTACGTTTGTATTTGTGCCCGCGATCGGTATTCGTTTGGCGAACATCCATGCTGTTTTTTGAATTCGCGGAAAAAATAGGACTGGTTGTTGAATCCGGTTTGGTAGAAGATTTCATTGACGGTGAGGGCGGTATTGGCCAGCAGTTGGGTAGCCTGCCTGATCCGGATGTGGCGGATGAACTCCGACGGGGTCATGCCACTGATGGTCTTCAGTTTCCGATAGAGCTGCATCTTGCTCATGGATAAGGCTGCTTCGAGTGTGCTGGCATTGAGCTCCGGATTGTCGAGACGCTGCATGATCTGCGCCACTAGGGCTTCGAGGAAGCTTTCTTCTTCGGGGTTGCCTGTGCGGATGACCGCCTCGATCGAGTCGGCTTGGCGGAGGCGCCTATGCACCCGGGCGCGCTGTTCCAGCAGGTTCCGTACACGGATAAGTAAATGGCTGGCATGGAATGGCTTGGCAAGGTAGGCATCGGCCCCGACCTCATAACCTTCGTTGCGCTGTTCCAGCGTGCTTTTTGCCGACAGCATGATGATGGGGATATGGCACGTGGCAGGTGTGTTTTTCACCTTGTTGCACAGCGTGAGGCCGTCCATGCCGGGCATCATCACGTCGGTGATGATGAGGTCTGGCGGCTGCTGCTGGAGCACGCCGATGGCTTCGATGCCGTCGCTGGCCTCGTACACGATGTAGTGTGCATGCAGCACCTGCCGGATGAGGTGGCGGATATCCGGTTCATCTTCAACGACGAGAACCGACTTTTTGTGTGCTTCGGTGAGCTTCTCCAGTAGTGCAATCTTATTATAGGCAGCGGCATCGAGCATGTAGGCTGTTGGCGTGGCCATCTGCGTGTAAATGGGGGCCAAGGGGGTATCGGTAGCGGTGGGATAGGCTGCTGCTTCTTGGTCGGGAATCGGCAGCACCACGTCAAAGGTGATCCAGCCGTCTTCGATGGTGGCACCGATGCTACCGCCCAGTAAATTGACCAGTTCGCGGGTGAATGCCAAGCCGATGCCAGTGCTATAGGTGCCCGACGTGCCGGACGGGCTGCTCTGGAATTGTTCGAAGATTCGCTCGTTTTCAGCCGGTGCCAACCGGCACCCTGAATTGGCGACCTGCAGGTGCAACGTGGGTGGACGGGTGTTTTCTTTCCGTACGCCGAACGTAATATGGGCATGCTTCCCGCTGTGTTTGAAGGCATTGGAAAGCAGGTTGAAGACGATTTTTTCGAATTTGTCGGCATCGACCGCAAACTGGAGACCGTCGGGAATATGTAATTCATACGTATTGTGCTGCTGTACGCTTAGGGGACGGAAGATTTCGCCGAGTCGGCTCAATAATAGGGAGACATCCCGATGGCGGTAGTCCGCTTGGATATGCCCGGTCTGTGCTTTGCGGAATTCCAATAATTGGTGCACCAGGTAGGTCAGCCGCGACGCTTGTTGTTTGAGTAGGGCAACCAGTGGCTGCCATTTGGCCGGGCGGTGCGCAGGGTCGCTCTGTTGATTTTCGAGTTGCTCGGCCGTGCCCACCAGGAGGGTGAGCGGGGTTTGCAACTCGTGGGCAATGTTGGTGAAGAACTGGAGCTGCTTTCCGTGCAGCATTTCGTCTTTTTCACGAAGCGTACGCTCCAATTGGAGTCGGTGCCGGATGTGGAGCTTGTTCTTCCGGTTCGCATACCACCAATACGTAAGGGCCAGCGATGACAGCAGGGTAACCAGCATCACGGGCCACGTTTGCCACCAGAACGGGGCAATATGGAGTTGCATCAACGGGACGGGATCCGTCCACAATCCGCTGCCGTTTGACCATTTGAGGAATAGCTGGTAATCGCCCGGTGGGATATTGCTGTAACTGATGTGCCCACCCGTACGGCCATATTGCCAATGCTGGTCATGTCCCTCCAGGATCCAGGCGTATTCGCATCGATCGGGATAGAGGTAGCTGAGCGCCAACACTTCGGTGGTGAAGAAATTTTCGCGGCGGGGGAGGGTGTATTGCATCGTCGATCCGGCACCGGGCCTGAGCACGGCATATCGGTTTTCCTCCGTACTGCGGTTACCGAGCTGTAGGTTCTGGACGATCACATTGGGCAGCCTTGAATCTTGGGGAATCTGAAGGGGGTTGAAATAACTGAAGCCATGGATGCCACCGAAATACAGGGTGCCCACGGCATCTTTCCATACGGCACCGTCGCTGAACTCGGCCCGGTGCAAGCCGTCGGTTTCCTGGAACTGCACCACGTTGCCGCCAAGTGGATCTATTTTAGCCAATCCGCGGTTCGTGCTTACCCAGATGTGGCCGCTTTCGTCGGCGGTGATGGCGTGGATGGTGTTATTGGGCAACCCGTCAGCGGCCGTGATATGCTCGAAAGCCGGTTGGTGGTTATCGGCCCCTTCCAATGCGAGCCAGTTGAGCCCAAAGCTGGTGCCGACCCAAAGGCGGTTATCGGCGTCGCGGTATAGCGAGAGGATGTCGTTGTTGCTCAGGCTGCTTTCATAAGAGAATGCGCGGAAGCTGGTAAGACGGCCACTTGCTTTGTCTAGCAGTGATAACCCACCGTACCGGCACGCTACCCACAATTGGTTGTCCAGTCCGAAACAGAGCGAATAAACGATGTCGTTAGCTAATCCATCGTGTTGAGAGTCGTACCGGTATTGCCGGATGAAACGGACACGTAGGCCGCCGCTGTCGGTCCGCTGCACCCGCAGATGAAGCAGTCCATAGCCACTAGTGCCGAGCCAAAGTGAGCCATCGGAATCTTCGAGGATGGCATAAACCGATGCAAATGGTGGGAAATCGGTGTGGCCTGCGATTTGCGACCAGTTCAGCAGTCGCTCGCGGCGTTTATCGTAGATGCTCAGCCCCTTGCCGTCGGTACCAATGTAAACCAGTTGATGCTGCTTGCTCTGGACGATGGCAAATACATCGCGGTTGGCCAGCGCCTGGTTGAGGGGGCTTTGCCATGCAATGGTTCCGGCACGTTGGGGTACGAAATCGGTAAGTATGGAAATACCGCCGCCCTTGGTGCCTACCCACAGGTCGCCGTCTACCTCGGCAAAAGCCCGCACAGGGGGCAGCGATAATGCGCCCTGCGGCGAAAGGGTACGGAAAGGTGTGTTGTATTGCGATACCCGGACAATGCCATTTCCATCGGTAGCTACCCATAGCAGTTGCTCCTGACCCCTGGACCATCCCCTGATTTTCATGCCTTGCAGGGGCTGCAAACCGGAGGGCAGCGGCTGGGGTACGAACGACGGGTTGAACACCCGCAACCCCTGGGTGGTGAGCGATACGTAATATTGGTTGCCGTACCAGCCGATGGCACTGATGGGCTGTCCAACGTCGGCGACCTGTTCGGGCAGGAATGTATCCGGTGTTATGCGGTAAAGGTAACCGCCGGCTGTGCTCATGAAGAGAAACCCATTGGCAATATGAAGTCCGGAAATCGCTGCCTGCAATACCGGAAGCCGATAGACGGATTGAAAACCATCCCCCGCAGGTCGGTAAGCGAGAACCTCACCATTGGCCGTGCGGACCCACAGCCGGTTGCCTGCATCGATGCAGATGTCGGAAAGCCGTTGGTCGATACCGGAAAGGGCGCAAACGACGAACGTGTCGCGTGTCGCATCGTAACGCATCAGGGATTCGCTTGGCGTACGGGCGAATAGTTGGCCACCCGTATCGGCGACCAATCCGAAGCCGTTTTCACCAATGCCTCGTTTGTGGCTCGTATCATAAAAAAAGTGCTTGAACGTGCCGGTCGTCTTGTCGTAACGGGAAATGCCCTCAACCGTGCTGATCCAAATTCGATGCTGCCGGTCTTCCAACAAACCTTGCACGACATTGCTTACCAACGCATGCTTACTGGCATTCCCATCGAAGTTGAAGACATGGAGCTTGTGCCCGTCATAGCGGTTCAACCCATCCCACGTACCGATCCAAAGCATGCCGTCATGGTCTTCCAACAGGCAGTTGACCGCACTGTTTGACAAGCCATCGCGGTTGTCCAACTGCACCGTACTGTAGGTAGGTGCTATCGGTTGCGCGCAGGCCGTGATCCCATAGGCGAGCAGATGGGCCAACAGTAAAGCGGTATGCAGTAGTCGAAAGATCATGCCTTAAATTCATTCCATTTTAAAGTGTTTATCGGCGAAATCCAGAAAAGCCAACCAATCGTACCGCGTCACATCGTGTTTGCCCTCCCGGATGTGGTAGCCGATATCGTGCATGACAGGGTGATGGATGGCCGGTGGCGCGGCCGATGGAAGGCCGCGCAAGCCATAGAGTGCGTATACCGGACTGGCGTGGTAGGCGCCCAAATATTCGCCCTTGGGGTCTGCCCACCGGTCGTCTTCAGCACTGGCTACGTACAATGCGCGGGGGGCGATCAGCGCGAGGAGTTCATGCTGATCGAACGGCAGGTCTTCCTCCCGGCCATGGTATGCGTCATAGGCCGCGCAGAACCAGGCCGGTTTAATGGAACTTACGATGGCCAGCGTTTCGCCGTAGTTGCGCCGGGATAGCGCAGCACCACCTTCGCCCGAATTGTTGGAAATGACCATTTTGAAGCGCGTATCTTGCGCTCCTGCCCAAAGGGCCGCTTTACCTTGGCGGGAATGCCCCATAATCGCAATACGCGCGGTATCTACCCGTGGGTCGGTAGCCAGGTAGTCTACAATACGGCTCGATCCCCAGGCCCATGCACCGATGGCCTGCCACTCGTCCGGGGCTTCGCTGTCGGAGCCATAACCGGGGAAAAGGGAAACGATGCTATGGTCTTTCAACCCGGGTTGATCGGGGAAAATATCGTGGTAGCACATGGTGGCCACGCCGTATCCACGGTCGATGATATCGTCGTAAGCCCAACGACTGGCTTGGCAGCCCCGTTCCCAATCGGGATGACCCGGTTCCCGCACCAACATGAAATTTTTGGAATACAGGATTGTGCTATCTAGCGTCGTGCTGTGGTTGCCCTTGAAATTGTAACCCACAAACATCGGCACCTTCGTGGCGCCATTGTTGGGCAGGAATAGCAACAATAAGGCTTCCAAGGTTTTGGTACCGTTGCTGAATAGCAACTTGACTTGCCGGCTCGTGGCCTTGCCGCCTAGCGCCTGCGGATTTTCGGTGAGTATCTCGTAACGGACAGCGATCTGGTCAGTAGGTGTACGCCCGTACATCTGCGAGCTGAATAGGTCCAGCAGTTCCGGCCGCCGCTGCTGTTCCCAGTCCGCCACTGTGGTGACTGGCCGGCCGCTTTCGGTGGTGAGTAGTGCCGGAAGGGCATAGGCAGTAACTTTTGATTCGTCATAGTTGACATCCCGCTGCTGCGCCCGGCCGTTGGTGCCCGCAAGCGACAGAAGGATCATGGTGGTACAGATAGGCTTGTAATGGATCTTCATACCACAAACTTACCGAAAGTTGCGCTAAGTTCCATCTGCCAAGCGGAACCGCTTGATGGTCTTGCCGCCGAGGTGCCCCTTCCACCGGTCGAGTAGCGGCTTTTCCAGCTCGTATTCGCGGTACTCGTCGGGGCTCATGATGGGGATGCCGCGCACAATGGGATAGATGCGATCGCATTGCCCGCAATGGAGATAGCCTTCGTCGATGCCCCCAGCCAACGTGGTGCGGATGGGTGTGAGCGCAAGGTCTGCACGATCGAATGGGCAGCAAAGTTTTTTGATGGTTTCTGTGTTCATGGCAAAAAAATGGATTGTTATCGAATATGTTTTTGATATAGACGGATCGCCTCGCCGGGCGAATCGTTACCCATGATGCCCGAAATGACGGCAATGCCGGCATAACGAAACCTCTTGAGTTTGGCTACGTTATCTGGCCGGATGCCACCGGCAAGGAAAACAGGTCCGCGATAGACGGTTTTCGCCCGGCGTACCGATGCGGGGGTAACGATCTCACAACTACCAGCGGTGCTGGAAGGAAACATCGAACAGAACGAGATGTAGTCGGCCCGGTGGTCGCGCGCCCAGCGTACGGGAGCCATGTCGTTGGAACAAGTGATGCCACACAGGAAGGGTCGACCGATGGCGGCTTGGATAACCCCGTAATCGGGAGGAATCGCATCGAAGTGCACACCATCCAGCGGGGTGTCTGCCAAGTAAGGCCACTGGTTGTTGATCAGTACGGGTACATTCTTGACATGGCAGCGCTGGCACAGCTCGTTAATCAGTTCGGGGATATCGTCGCCGCCGCGGAAATGGTCCCAGATCTGCAGGGCGGCAATACCTTCGGCCAGTACCGCATCCAACTTGTCATATAGTTTCATTTTGTCCATCGCGGGGTCGATGACCAGGTAGATTCCGGTGCCGATGGGGCATGGTGTATTCATTACTTCCATCCGTTTTGATATGCGTTATGAAATGCAGCCCAATAGGGGTCTTCGTCATAATAGGGCATGTCCGTAGCCTGGCCATTTTCTATTAACTTGACGCCATCTGCCGCAGGGGTGAGGCTACCTACTTTCGAGCAGGGGATACCGGAGTCTTGGAGCCGACCGATGATGGCCTGCGCTGCGGTGGGTTGGCAGGCGATGACCATGGCGCCTGCACCCACACAATAACGGGGATCGAGCCCGAAAATAGCGCATACCTGCTGTTGAACCGGGTGTATGGGCAGCTTGTTGTTGTCGATGAGTGCACCATTGCCGGAGGCGATGGCGAGCTCGTAGATGGCGCCGAGTACGCCACCTTCGGTGACGTCGTGCATGGCGCTCACGGGCGTACCGCTTGCTTGGCCGTCTACCGCCGCCAGCGCATCGGGCAAAGCAGAAGTGTGATAAAAGGAGTCGATCGCTCGATGGTACACCTCCATGCCCGCCTTATTTTTTACGGCATGGGGGAAGCTCATGGCTAGGATGGCCGCAGCCGATAGCGCACATTGCTTAGTCACCAGGATCGCATCGCCCGTGCGGGCTGCGGTTGCCGTGAGCAACGTATCGCGCGGGGCTACCGTAACGAGTGTGCCCCCACCGGAGATGGTGGAATGTTGCTGTGCCACGAAGCCGGTATGGCCGCCCGTGATGGCTACGCCGATATCGGCACAGAAGCGATGAATATATGCCCAGTATTGTTTGAAGTCGCCTTCGCTGAGTGTGTCGGGTAGGTTCAACACAAACTGCCCATACATGGGGCTGTAGCCCGTGGTAGCCATATCGTTGGCCATGAGGTGTACCGAGAGCCATGCCGAAGCCTCGAGCCCCAGTGATGGGATAAGCGAAAGTGGGTCGCTGGTCATGGCCATGGCCATTCCACCGGGCAAGTCGACTACCGAAACGTCCACGCCGAAGCGCGGTCCGGTGTGCACTTCGGGGCGTGGATGACCAGCCATGGTGGCGACCGTGCGGTCAAACATCGGAATGCCTATTTTGCCGAGTTGCTTCTTCATCAATCTGCATCATTAAAACGTATGTATAGGCCGAAGAAATCCCCGTAAGGCAGTCCCCATTGTTGCACCGGGAACCAGCGGGGGAGCCCTGTGCAGGTCCACTCGATGGTATATTGGCGACCTTGGAGGGCCGTGTGGATGATAGCACTCAGTTTCTTAGGCGTGTAGAAGGTTGCCGTGAGGTAGAACGGGTTCTTTCCGAATAGTTCTTGGATGCGCCGCCGCACCACCTTGGGCGAATTGCGGTTCATCATGCCCATGGCGATACCGTAGCGGCTCACACGGGCGGCTTCGCGTATGACGCGCACGGGGTCGCGGTAATATTCAAAGGTGGTGATGAAAGCCAGCGCATCGAACGTATGGTCCTTGAATGGCATGTGGTGCGAGTCGGCCATCACCAGGTCGCCATCGAAAAGGTGCATGGCCTGCGACAGCATCAGTGGCGAAATGTCGCCCCCAGTGGCTTCGATGCCGATTTCTTTCCACCACCGCGTGAAGCGTGTAGTGCCGCAGCCGAATTCGAGCAGTGTTTTTACCCGTTGGTCTTTCGATACCAACTGTTCCATGACCTTCTTCTGCCAAACCTCGGCTCGCTTGTAACGGCCTTCGTACCATTGCTCATACGTATCGGTATGCTCCCTATTGAAAAACCATTCCGGCCGGTTCTGCCAGTTCTGCTGCTGCTGGGGAATAAGTTCGAGTGTTGTTTTTTCCTGTTCCATCATAGTTGCCTTTGTTTAGACAGCCCCTTCAGCGGAAAAGCCAACGGCGCGCGGAACAAGAACGGTGTGGGTCTTGTGCGGTTTGCATCCCTACGTTGGCATAATCCAAATCAGGTCATTAGGGTGTGATCTCAGCCCCTTCTTGGGGGCACCCCTTGCTGTGTACCGTCACAAACATAGTTAAAGTTGTGCGGATATGCAAGCGACAAAAAGGCCTATGGCTGTTGGCTGTCTATCTACAAAAAAAGCCACTTTGTCTAATACGGTTACCGTTGGTCGATGATTTTGGGCGGTTTGTCTATTATCGCCCCAAGGTGGTGCAACGTTTTTTGCCCTTCGTCGTCTTATCCATAGAAAACGCAATAAAAGAAGTATAAAATAAAATCGTATAGTTATGAAATCGTTAGTATTAAGCGCCATGATTTGCGCAGCCGCAGTAGGAACAAGTGTTGCCAGTACCCATGCCATCCGGCCTTCGGAGAAAGTGAAAAAAGAACATGTCGATGATCAAAAGAACGTAGCCGCTTTCAAACAGGTCATCGCTTTCCACCAGCGAAATGTGGATGTGCTGTTTAGCCAGTTTGAAATAGCTAAGGAGCAGGTGCACAAAAGCCGCGGTAACCATGCTGAGCTGGACCGCGACAAGGCCTTCTTCATCAGCGTCTACCAACAAGACATCAATGAAGGTGTCCGTGTGGAAGCCAGCAAAAGGGCCATTGCCGAAATCAAAGCCGCGTATATCAAAAAGCATGAAGAACGCGACGCATATGAGGCTGCCCAAATAGCTAAGCTGCAAGACCAACTGTGTGCTGAGTTGAAACGCGAACAGAAGCAATTCAAGAAAGCGAAACGCAAATATGCCGGTTTCGTGAATGACGAGACCCTCCCGTTGCTGCAAAAAGCAGAGCAGCATTTTGCCAAAGCGATAGAACGGGCGGAACAAGCTGATGCGAACTTCATGACCATGGCCGCACGGTAGGCCGGTAAGCGAAAGCATACCTCCACGGAGTCTATATATAGTCAGGCAGCCGTCTTGCCCTAGGTGAGATGGCTGCCTTTTTTTGGTGTATCCCTAGGATATTTTCTCCCAGCTGATGCCTGGATCGGACTGGGTGAGGTAGTCGCGCAGCCGGCCGTTTTCAGTGCTGGCCAGCTGCGGGTCGGCCTCAAAGGTAGCAATCACTGTGCTGCGTACGGTGGAAAGCAAGGCCTGGTCGGTCGTGAGATCAGCTAGCTTAAGGTCAAGCACGCCGCTTTGCTGCGTGCCCGCCAGATCGCCTGGACCGCGGAGCTGGAGGTCTACCTCGGCGATTTCAAAGCCATCATTGGTACGTACCATCGTCTCCAGCCGGAGCTTGCTGTCCTTACCGAGTTTGCTGCCTGACAAAAGGATACAATACGATTGCTCAGCGCCCCGACCCACACGCCCCCGCAATTGGTGCAGCTGCGATAGGCCGAAGCGTTCTGCATTTTCGATGATCATCACCGACGCATTGGGTACGTCTACGCCCACTTCGATCACCGTGGTGGCCACCATGATTTGTGTCTCGCCCTTGATAAATCGCTGCATCTCGAAATCTTTGTCTTTTGGGGGCATTTTTCCGTGCACGATGCTGATGCGGTAGTGGGGCAATGGAAATTCTTTTTGCAGCGTTTCGAGGCCGGCTTCGAGGTGGAGGAGATCCATCTTTTCGCTTT